>JAGLJX010000362.1 GCA_023142175.1 Emcibacter sp. | reverse complement strand
CCAAACACCGTGAGTACCGTGGTGCGGCAGAAAAGCCGCTGGTTGATAGGAATTGCCTTTCAGGGCTGGCGTAATCAGAAATGGCACGGAAATCTCGCCATGAGATATGCCCTGTACCGCGACCGGAAAGGAATTTTCACTTCACAGTTATCCGTAGCTGCTTATTTTGTCCTGCTGAATGTTCTGATAATCTGGGCTATTGAATGGCTATACCCAGACGGATACCGCTATCCGCCGTTGCTCAAACGCGGCGACCTACTTGAATATCTGTTATGGGCAAATTTATTTTTCCTGATCAATCGTGCTCTGCACCGCCTTTGTTTTACCTATCAGATTTATGGTGTCATCCCGGCATTGCTGTCCATGCCCCGACAACTATGGGGTAATATACTCAATTTTTTAGCGGCTCAAAGGGCAATTTATCTTTATAGCGAACATCTGTTTTCTGCTAAACGCCTCACATGGGATAAGACGGAGCATATGTTCCCTGATATGGAACAATTAGGGCCATACCGCAAAAAACTGGGGGAATTTCTTTTACATAACAAAGTATTAACTCCAGACACTTTGCAGGATGCACTTACCGTTCAGAAAGAAAATGGAGGCAAACTAGGACAAATACTCGTTGATAACGGCCATATCACAGATCAGCAATTATCAGATAACCTAAAACTTCAGGAAGAGCAAAATGAATACCAGAGCTAAATTTCTGTTCTTGCTATTTTTAGGTTTCGCGGGGTTTTCTCTTACGCTGGCCCTATTCTTGTCAACGAATTATGCCAAGAATGAGTGGGCCTATTTTCAAGCCTACCCCTACGTTGAGATGGCTTCAAGAGGCGTAATTCACCCTCCCGAAATACCCAAAACTCTTACTGCAGGCAATAGCTTACATCAAGTTCCGGAAAAAACTGCAAAAGAACCCCCTTCCCCTCAAGCAGAAACACCAGAGATTCAAAAAATAAAAGAAGAATTTAAATTTGCTGAAGTTACCCAGCCAAACAAACTTCATAAAAAGAAATTCGTTACCCCGCCCATAAGTCCACCTACACAAGAGACTAAGGAAGCTATTGTAATAACAAATCTTTTTCAGCCAGAAGAACCATCTATAGTAAAAAAGCCGCAAGAGAATAAAACCATTCAGCCAACATCAACGGTTGCTGAAACAGATAAAATTACCCCCCCCACAGAAGAAAACTGGCTTCAAATAGCCGAAAGAGGTTTTCAGGCTTATGAAGAGGCTGAATATGAAAAGGCTATCGAATATTTAGACCGCGCCTTAAAGCTTGCTCCCAATAACCATAATATAAACCTGCAACTTGCCTATGCTCATAAAAAGCGGGGAGAGAATTCAGAGGCCAGAGAAAATTTCAGAGCAGCCATAGACACATATGAAGGCTCCAAGGTTCCGTTCTTCTTAAGGCGCGAGGTGGAACAGTTAGAAACACAGCTACAAATGACAGGTTATGTTATTTACCGCGATGAATCCAACAACAGCCGACAACTCGGAGCTGATCTTACCCAGTCCCAAGCGGGCGTAGAGGTCAGTTACCGACCAGAAGATACCGGCATAAACAATGCCTATCGATTTCAGGTATACGCCCGTATATTATCGGGCATGGAAATGGATAGCCTAAATCTGAACCCCGACAGTTATCAGGGCGGCATTGGTGTTCGCTTCAGGCCTCTTCCTGCGCATAATCTCATATTGTCGGCGGAACGTCTGGTGAAGGTAGGTGATTTCGCCCGCAATGACTGGATGCTCAGGGCGGGATATTCCCGTGATTATCAAACGGATTATCAGGAAGACGAGGCAGAATGGTGGACCTATAGCCTGTATCTGGATGCGGCCCTGATTACGCCCAGCGATCCCGATATTTTTCTTACCTCACAGGTCACCGGTGGCTATAGCATGGCGATTTCTGAGGGGCTTGTCCTACAACCGCGCCTGACGGCCCTCGCCACATGGCAAAAGGATAGTTTCAACACAACTAGCTTGATTGAAGCTGGCCCAGGCGTTAACCTAAGATATTATTTTAACGAGACAAAATATGAAGCTTTCAACAGTTATATTGACCTGACAGTTGAATACCGCATAAAGTTATCTGGCAATAGTATTGGCGGTTCCGGGCCAGTTGTAAGTTTACTAGTTCATTTCTAACTATAAAAAAATAAAGGGGGAATAATGAAAAAGTCGATTTTACTATTACTAACCAGTGGTATCTTTTTTGCTTCAGCTACAGCCAAGGCCTGCGATGAAGCTGATCTTCTGCTCATGAATGGTAACGTCTATACGGGGCTTGATGATAAAGCCTTGTCTACGACTATTGCCGTTAAGGGCGGAAAGATCATCTACATTGGCTCTGCAAAAGGCTATGAATGTGGTTCACATAAACAAATCGACCTTAAGGGGGCCTTCGTCTATCCCGGATTTACCGATGCCCATGCCCATCTAAAAGGCGTGGGGTACAGGGAAAAAGTCCTGAACCTTCAAGGCATCAACAGCCTCAGCGATACTATGAAAAAGGTCCGGGAATATGTCACCCATACCAAGGCTGGCGAATGGGTTGTCGGGCGGGGCTGGATTGAAAAAGTCTGGCCCGAGAAAAGATTTCCCACCCGCCATGACCTCGATACCTTCGTGAACGACCGCCCTGTTGTTTTGAGCCGGGCAGACGGTCATGCCCTGCTGATGAATACATATGCTATGAAGCTCGCCGGTATTGACCGCGACACCCCCGACCCCGACGGCGGCGCCATCCGAAAAGACGAGAATGGAGAGCCAACAGGCATATTGGTAGATAATGCGATGGATCTCGTTCGAAAAATGATCCCTGCACATAGCGCCAAAGATGACAAACACGCTCTGGAACTAGCTCTAAAGCGCAATGTGAGCGTAGGCTGGACCCAGACACAGAATGCGGGTGGTACCTATAATGACATCGGCCTACTGAAAGAACTTAAAGCAGAGGGCAAGCTACTGCACCGGCTTTATTATGCCATGGACAGCGGCGCAGAAGCGGAAAAAATTCTCACCCAAGGCATAGAAACCGATCCCATGCTGACCCTGCGCGCCATTAAGCTCTATTCGGACGGAGCGCTTGGCTCTCGCGGAGCCGCGCTAATTGATAAATATAGTGATTATGATACAAAAGGTCTGATGCTGACCAGCAAAGAAAAGGCCTTGCCTGTCATGATCCGGGCCTTAATGCAGGGCGTCCAGATTGAAACCCATGCTATTGGTGACAAGGCCAACAAACTGGTTTTAGACTGGTATGAGATGGCCTTTAAGGTTGTGCCCGAACAAGATCGCAAGGTCAAAAATCCACGTTGGCGCATCGAACATGCCCAGAATATTCAACCCGAAGATCAAATCCGTTTTAAGGAACTTGATATCATCCCCAGTATGCAGCCAAGCCACGCCATTGGTGATTTGCATTTTGCCGGAGACAGGCTGGGCAAAAAGCGTCTGGGCAATGCCTATGTCTGGGCTAATATGATCAAGCTGGGCCTAATGGTTCCTGCGGGGTCGGATGCTCCGGTTGAAACAGGCGACCCAAGGATAGAATTTTACGCCGCTATTGCCCGCAAAGACCTGGACGGTTATTCCGCTGAAGGATGGCATCTGGAACAGACGGTGAGCCGCATACAAGCCCTGAAAATGCTGACCATCTGGCCCGCTTATGCCGCCTTTCAGGAAAATGAACGCGGCACAATCGAAGTTGGCAAATACGCTGATTTTACCATCTTGTCCAAGGACATCATGGTCATCCCTGTAGACAAAATCATGTCCTCAAAAGTGGTGA
>JAGLJX010000361.1 GCA_023142175.1 Emcibacter sp. | reverse complement strand
GCGGCTGAAAGCCTTTTCCACAGAGTAACTTTGGCGTGATTATTCTTTCGGACAGGAGGACGTCGGCGAACAAAGGCTACCCATTGTAGAGGAAATGAGGCTGGATAACCGGAGCGCCTATAATTTAACCCGCAAGTATTTCAGACCCCTGAAAAGTCTGGTCAAAACATCCGTGAAGATATCCCCGCCAACACCGGATGAGGTTGGAGAGCGGTATGGCACCAAGGGTGAAAAACTGGATGCCCTGTTTGAATTACCGAAAGCCCTGCCGGATGTGGAGGTTTCGCGCCCCCTGCCCACCGCTTATGGACGCGATTACTGGATAAGATTTCCCTCGCCGTCACCGGAAATGAACGATTATGTCTATGCCCGTGTGTTTGAACCCGAAGGGGTTGAAAATCCGCCCACCCTTATCTTTGGTCATGGCGTCTGCGTTGAAACCGATCATTACCATCAACTGCTTGACGAAGTTACCGACCTTACCAGCATGGGTATCAGGATCATAAAACCCGAAGCGCCGTGGCACGGCAGACGGGTTTTGCCCGGCCATTATGGCGGCGAGCAACTGCTGTCCGCAGTACCTATCAGCATGATCGAATTTATGGCTGCGCAACTAAAAGAATGGGCGACCATAATAAACTGGAGCCGCAAGACCAGTACTGGCCCCATCGCCATCGGTGGCAGCAGCCTTGGGGCGCAAACAGCCAAATTCATTGCCGTCAAGGCCCGCAACTGGCCGGAAGATTTAAAACCGGATGCGTTGTTCATTGCGGCACACTGCAAACAAATAGCGGAAACAGCGTTGGAAGGGTCACTGTCGGATATCTGGAATATCGGCCATACCATGAAAGCAAAGGGCTGGCACAAGGACCTGGAGAGGGCGTGGCTGGAACGACTGGACCCCAAGGCCAAGCCATGCGTTTCGGGCCAGAATATCGTCAGCGTCACAGGGACATATGATACAGTCACCCCCGCGCCCTCGGCTCAAAACCAAATGGATCATTGGGGGGTTCCTGCGGAAAATTGCTTCACTTATCAAAGAGGCCATTTCACCATTCCGCTTGGAATCATCAATGATGCCACCCCCCTTGAAAAACTTGCCGGAATACTACAGAATAAAACTTCATAAAAAATAATTGGAACTGAGGGATGTCAGAAATTGTAGAATTAAGGTTTTGGCATTATGTAGTCCTGCTTTTACTCGCCACCTATGGACTCTTACAACTTATAATCCTGCCCCTAATTCAGAAATTTATTTACCGGCGTTTTCAGGCCACGGAGAGAAAACTGGATGATGAGCTGGATTTTGGTCTGCCCACCTATGCCCTCGCCACGCGCCGACTTTGGATCGATCGGTTACGGGCTGACCCAGAGGTGCAGGAGGTCATCAAGGATATCATCAAGGAAGGGGAAATTTCAGATATAGACGTGCGGAAAAAAGCCCTGAAATATGCCAATGAGATTGTGCCCTCTTTCAACGCTTTTTTCTATTTCCGGCTCGGATATTGGGTAACAAAATTTTCACTTCGGCTACTATACTGGGTGAGGGTCGGATATGAAACAGAACGAAATTATGACCAGATTACCAAGGATGACACGGTGGTTCTGGTCTCAAATCACCGGTCTAATTTCGATCCGCTACTGCTCATTCACTGGACCTCTCACCGCGCCCCCCTGTCCTATTCCGCCGGAGAGTGGGCGCTGGCATTCCCCTTTCGGCAGATATTACATGCCTTTGGTTTTTATATTATTTCCCGCAAACGTAGCGGCGACAAACTCTATCACTGCCTGTTAAGACGTTATGTTTTTCTGGCAACGTCCCAATCTGTGCCTCAGGGGCTTTTCCTGGAAGGTGGGCTGTCACGGGATGGGCAGATGCGTTCACTCCGACTTGGGCTGATGAGTTATTTGCTCAGGGCAAACGGCGAAGGTAGCTGCAAGGATATTCTGTTTGTTCCGGCGGCACTGAATTATGACAGAATTCCGGAATTTAAAAGCCTGATTGCCCATCAGGACAAGGGCTTCAAAAGTAAGGGGGCGTTTTATTCCCTCTATTCCTTCACCCGTTTTATCGCCACGGTCGCCACTTATGTGATGCCGCGCCGCCATAAACCATTTGGCTATTCCTGCGCAAATTTTGGCAAGCCCGTGTCACTTAACGACTGGCAAAAGAAAAACAAGGTTAATCTTAACAAGCTGTCTGACAAGAAGCGGCGGGAAATGATCGGTAAATTTGGGCAGGAACTTGCGGAAAAGATAGACAATATCATTCCGGTTCTGCCAACAAATATTCTGGCACAGGTATTTAAGGATAATACGGAATTTCCCCTGTCGGAAATAGAGCTTAAGACCAGATCAATCGTCCTGATGAAAAAGCTCCGCAAAAAAGGCGTTTCAGTCTTTTTGCCCAAAAATGATGAAGATTATGCCTTAAGTCAGGGGATTTACATCCTGATACGGGAAAAGATTATCTATCCCACCGGGGACGGGCGTTTCAAGCTGGTTAAAAACACCGAAAAATTGCTGGCCTATTATAGCAACTTGATCTCGCCCCCCACCGAATAACCATTTTTATGTTGGCAGTTTAAAAGAATGAGGCAACAGTTCATCCATAGTGAAGGTCCGGTTGCCGTCCACATAAACCGGCGTATCTGCGCTAAGAAATTCCACCATGACCTGTCGACAGGCACCACAAGGCACCAGTGATTCTTTCGAAAGCCCTGAATCCTCATGACCGATGGAAATAGCAAGCCCCATAACCTTTGCCGAAGATTGCGTGCGGGCTGAAAATAACGCCACCCGTTCCGCGCAGCAGGTCAGACCATAGCTGGCATTTTCAATATTTGTGCCTTTGAATATCTGACCATCTTCCAGCAAAACTGCGGCCCCTACTGGGAAATTTGAATAGGGCGAATAGGTGTTTTCCTTAGCGGCCCGTGCGGCTTCTATCAATATTTCTTCAGTGGTTTTTCCGATGGTGGTCATGAGAATTCTAGCCTAATTTATGAGTTTACGCCCTAATATATATACCGTATGGTAAATTTTTAACACACTAAAATTAAGGGCCTAATTCAGGAAATCTATGGCAAAGTTATATTTCTATTATTCATCCATGAATGCGGGGAAATCAACAACCCTGTTGCAGTCCAGTTTCAACTATCAGGAACGGGGCATGGGGACCATGTTGTTTACGGCGGCACTAGATGACCGCTACGGGGTCGGCAAAATCACCTCGCGCATAGGACTTGAAGAAGATGCCCATGTTTTTGATGACAAGACCGACCTATATCACGATGTCACACTTGAGCTTAAAAAACGTAATCTCAGTTGCGTATTGATTGACGAGGCACAATTCCTCACCCGTGATCAGGTCTTTCAGTTGGCGTCCATCTGTGACCGTATCGGGATTCCGGTGCTAACCTATGGCCTGCGTACGGATTTTCAGGCCAATCTGTTTGAGGGCAGCATGCATCTTCTGGCCCTTGCGGATGAACTTAAGGAGCTGAAAACCATCTGCAAATGCGGTCAAAAAGCCACCATGAACCTGCGCACCGATGAGAATGGCAAGGTTATCAAGGAAGGCGAGCAAACCGACATCGGCGGCAATGACCGCTATGAAGTGCTATGCCGGAAACATTTTTTGGAACAGGCTTTTTAGCAAAATAACGCGGCGTGACAGTAATGGGTAAAAATAACCTTTAACCGTTAGCATCATTGGCGCCTTGGACGCGGTCTAAGCGATCTTTTTAAGCAGGCGTTTCAAGCTTTGAGAAACCAAAATATACGCGTCTTTCAAGGGAATAAAATATAGCCCCAGACAGGTTTCAAATTTATTCATATGATTTTCTGATATCCCAAAACGGACATCTTTATTGGTTTCGGGCAAGTGGTAGGTTCGGAATAAAACATCCCAAACAGGAAACATAAAAGCAAAATTCTTATTAATCTGATCCGGATGGTAACTGTGATGAATATGATGATGCGCTGGTGATCCAAATACCATAGACCAACGACCGGGCCAACGAAGCCACACATGTGAATGGCGCAAATTATATCCCAGAGCATTAAAGGCAAACATCAATACGGGAATACCTAATAGTAGCGGCATACTAGGAACATATCCCATCTGCAATTGGACGACCCCCATGAATAAACCATAAGCCACCCCAACGGCTATAGCATAAAATATATTATCAATTGGATGTTCACGGTAGTTGGAAATGGGGTGCATAAGCTCAAGACTGTGGTGAACTTTATGAAATTCCCATAACAATGGAATTTTATGCTGCAAATAATGTGTGACGTAGGCAACAAAATCCACAAATATGATCAGTCCAAACATATATAGGGTCGATACCACCATATCCGCAGAACTCAAATCGCTTGCTAACTTGCTAATCTGAACAATATCCGTGCCACCAGTAATGAAATTAAAAGTTATATCTAATGTGCCAAAAAGCAATACGCCGTTAATCACCGAGCGGAAAATATGATGAAAAAAGAAATATCTGACATCGAGCCAAGCAGATGCACTTTGCCATATATATTTGGGAAACAAAAAGCGAAAAAACGCCT
>JAGLJX010000360.1 GCA_023142175.1 Emcibacter sp. | reverse complement strand
GATAATGCAAATCTTTATAACAAGCACGGCTTGCCAACATCTCTTTTCAGAACGCAAGTCTTTCAATGAGCCAGTAAGAAGAAAGATCGCCGATCAGATAACCAGCCCCCATTTGGGTCTGGTCAATTGTTGCGCTTTACCAGTCAACCTCATATGTTCATGCAAATGATCACAGTTGGGCGGCGTGTAAGCTCAACAGCTTTTGGTGCAGTTATATCAGCAATGACTATCTTAGTAGTTTAACAGAATTGCGTTCCACCAAACGAACCTCTAACGTCAATTGTTTTATGCTTGCCTTATGATCCAGAATGCGCCGGCGCAGGAGGGCGACTGCTTCCCGCCCCAAACCTGATACGGGTTGATGTATTGATGTTAAGCCGGGCGTAACAATATCCGCCCAGGGAATATCATCGAAACCAACCACTGAAATATCATCAGGAACCCTTTTTCCCCGGGACTGTAGCTCCCGCATAACACCAATTGCAATAAGGTCATTTCCACAGACGATGACAGTGGTGTTGGATTTCCCCAAAGCCTGATTCACATTTTCCGACAGATGGGTTGAGAAATCATTTTCCAATTCCCATTCAATCTTAGCTCTGTTCCCTATCCTCTCCATAAATCCATCACGCCGTTCCTTAGCGCTGGGAAATTCAAGGGGGCCAGTGATCATGGCAAAGGAACGATGCCCCTGATCAAGCACATAATCAGCAAGTAACCCACCGCCATTTTGATAATCTGAACAGACAAAATCATAATCCTGCAAAGGGCGGTCAACCACCACAATAGGCACATCATCAAGCTGACTTAGCAGAATATTATTGCTGTCCACGGGGCACCAGACAACTCCCTCAACCCCATTTCGAACCAGGCGTTCCACACCTTCAAGCTCAACCTCGCCACGCCCCTGAGCATCTATCAGGAAAACGGAATAACCGGCTTCGCGGGCAGCATTTTCAACGGACTGGGCAAGCTCTGGGAAAAAAGGGTTTCGCAAATCCGGCAGTATCAGACCTAATGTATGGGTTTTTCCCGTTCGCATGGCCTGTGCCGAACGGTTGGGGCGATATCCTAATTCCTTTACAACCGCCCGAACTCTCGTGCGAACTACAGCCCCCACCGAACCGGTACCATTCAAGACATAGGATACGGTCGCAACCGATACGCCAGATGTTTTTGCCACATCTTTGACCGTTATTTTTCTGCTTCTGGACTTGTCTGTCATTCTAAAAATTATAAATTGACTTAAACGATTAATCAATATATTTTTAAAGGCATAGAAGACGTTGAGGTCAGGAACTTCAAAACGTCCGGCCTATGACTGGAAATCAACATTATTAGTGAAACCAATATCATGCAAAAATCCAATGGAAAGATTGTCGTTGTCGGTAGTATTAACTGTGACATCACGACCTATATTAAAGACTTCCCCAAAGCCCATGAAACCATCATGGCTGAACGCACCTCCGTTTCCGTGGGTGGCAAGGGATTAAATCAAGCCGTTGCCGCCGCCCGCGCGGGGGCCGAAGTTGCCATGGTTGCCTGTATTGGAAACGATCAATTCGGGGAACAGACCCTCGCCTATCTGAGAGAAAACAAAGTTTCCACCGACCATATATCACGCATTGATAGTGTTACAACAGGAACCGCGACGATATTGGTGGCCAATAGTGGTGATAACATGATTGTTGTATCGCCGGGGGCTAATGCCCATCTTACAAAGCAGCTTGTAAAACAGGCCCACGCTACCATAGCAGAAGCAGATATATTAATCGTACAGCTGGAAACACCGCTGGCAACCATAGAAGCGGCTCTAAGAATAGCAAAAGAAGCGGGGGTTAAAACAATTCTTAACCCAGCCCCTGCGGATTCAAATGCTGTTCGGCTTTTGCCTTTTGTAGATATTGTGACCCCTAACGAAACCGAAACCGAGGCATTAGTTGGAATTTATCCCGACAGCCCCGAAGCAACTGAGAAAGCTATACAGGCTTTTCACAAGCTTGGCACCAACGGGGTTATAATTACCAAAGGTGAAAATGGCTGTTCGATTTCAATTGACGACAACCGAATTGATATTGGAGCCTTTGACATAGACATGGTTGATGCCACGGGCGCCGGAGACGTCTTTAATGGTGTATTCGCCACCTGCACGGCCCGAAAAATTGACCATGAAGAAGCTGCGACCAGAGCTTCTGCGGCAGCGGCAATCTCTGTTACCCGCCCCATGGCAGAAGGGGCGGCCCCTTTTGAAGGGGAAATAGAGGAATTTCTTGAAAAAAACATTTTAACTTCATGAGGAATGCATATGTCTTTTTCAATGAAAATTTGAAAGATGCGCTGGCCGCGTTTTATGGCATGACCATCCGGCTTGATGGGAATTGTATATCTGCTGGCACAGCCTAAGGATTAAGAAAAGCTGCCCATGATCACATAGGCTTCGTATGCCAGGAACGCCCCTAAAAAAGAGAAGCCCTCACGCTTGCCGATGGTGCGTTCACCATCGCAATCATATGTCATCACAAATAAACCTAATGTAAAACCAATCATAACCAGAATATGCAGTGATATTACTGATGCCGGTATGATAGAGGGCGCTATAACGCCTGCGATGCCAACAACGGCCAGTGAATTAAAGATATTAGACCCGATAATATTGCCCAGCACCATGCCATATTCGCCCTTGCGAACCGCAGAGATTGATACGGCAAGCTCCGGCAGGCTTGTGCCGAATGCCACAAGAACAATACCAATAACGACCTCTGAAACGCCCATCATACGAGCAACGTCAATGGCTCCGTCCACAAGAAATTCCGCACCAACAAGTAAAGTTACCAATCCGGTAATGAGCCAGAACAGGGTAATTTTCATATTTTTAAATTGTGGTATTTCTGCCTCAAAGTCTGCGATGATGGGGTCATTCTCCGATGATCTAAAGCCAATTTTTATCATCCAGAAAATAACCAGAAACAATGCGCTGAGAAGAATAAGGCCATCAATGAGACTTAAAGTACCATCAAGAAATAATGCGACAACAAGCAGAGAGACAGCCAATAAGGTAGCCATTTCGCGCCGCACTGTCGCCGAGGTTAATTCAATAGGTTTAATCAGGGCCACAACACCTAACACAAGGCCAATATTAACAATATTTGAGCCAAGGGCATTTCCGATAGCTAGATCAGGCTCACCCCGGTAGGCAGACAACGCGGAAACTAATATCTCCGGTGCTGATGTGCCTAATGCCAAAATGGTCAAGCCCACCAACAATGGTGCCATGCCAAGCTTTCTTGCCGTCGCGGCAGCACCGTCAACAAAACGGTCAGCGCCCCATGTCAGGAGACCTAGCCCGATAATTACTTCAATTAGAGACCACAACATATTCTAACTTATGCGCCTTTGTTTTTTATTTTTTGGAGTTCTTCTTCAGTACAGCCCGCATCTTCCAGAATGGATTCAGAATGTTGCCCCATCGTGGGGGCTGCGAATGAATCCGGCCCTGGTGTACGGCTGAATTTTATGGCCCGTGACAGGCCACGGTATTTGCCAACTAAGGGGTGTTCGAAGTCCGCAACCACATCCTCGGCAAGCACCTGAGGGTTCTGGAATAAATCTTCAACGGGTTTTGCCGCAGCACAAGGCACATCATCACCAAAAAATTCTTCCCATTCCGTGGCGCTACGAGTGAGAAGCTCTTTATGCAATTTAGGTAATATCTCGGCCGCATATTCCGCCCGCTTTCGCACAGAGTTATAGCGCTCATCATTAGCCATTTCCGACAGATTGGCTTTTAAGCAGAGCGAATTCCAGAATTTATCAGTATTCGCCGATAAATATAGATAACCGTCACGGGTCGGATGAATACCAGAAACACCGCCGGAACGAAAATCCCTGCCTATTTCCTTTGGTTCACCATCTGCCCACACCAATCGCGCTGACTGCATGGCCATCGCACTGCGTAGTAGCGAAACACTGACCATCTGGCCCAGGCCGCTGCGCTCACGCTCATATAATGCGGACGATACACCACCAGATACCAAGGCGGCGGCATAATAATCAACCACCGAGCCATAAATCAATTCGGGCTTACCATCACGCTTGCCCTGCATGGTGCACATACCAGTCATAACCTGTAATAATTGATCAAACCCGGCCTTGTTTTTTAACGGGCCTGTCTCTCCGAATCCAGAAACGGCACAATATATCAATCGCGGGTTTATCTGTTGTAATGTCTCAAAATCAATCCCGAGCCTCTCGGACACGCCGGGGCGGAAATTATGAACCAATACATCTGCTTTTTGCACAAGCCGCAACAAAGCAGATAGCCCCTCTGGAGATTTAAGATCAAGTACCAACCCGAGCTTGCTTCTGTTGAGGCCAACGAATGCCCGGCTCTCTTTTTCCAGAGTTGACGGATATTTGCGTAGATTATCACCGTTCGGCGCTTCAATTTTAATAACATCCGCGCCTTGGTCTGCTAATAATGTGCAGCCATATGGCCCAGCGATATAGGCGCTCAAATCAAGCACGTTAATACCGCTGAGTGGTCCGGTAGGCCCAGACCTTTTACCCTTTGACTGTTTTAAATTGGTATTCATAGATATGTTCGTCCAAAATATAAACTTTCGTTGATACTAACCGAACTACTCGCTAATAAGAAGACGTCTCCCCTATTCTCAAACTTCACAATATCTATCTTTATAAATATTTTATGCTTTGATTTCAGTATGTTAATAATTTCAAGCATCAACTACGCAACGGAAACCAATAAGACCAGCACGATCTTTACTAGGTGCCATGAGAAGATACTTGCCATGTTGGTCCAGTTGATAGGCCTGTGGGAAATACCAATGTGATGTTGTAGGGTTGTAAGAACAGCCGCCCCGAAGTGATGCGGCGCGTGTATGTTCGTCTAGGAATTCGTCCGTCCATTGCCAAACATGACCCACAAGATCCATAATTCCGAACGGACTGGCACCTTCAGGGTGCATACCCACATCCTCCAGCGGCACCGTATCCCGGCCCCTTTGCATTTTAGGAACAGCGGCATCATTCCAGTCGTTACCCCACGGAAACAGGCGACCATCTATACCCTGTGCAGCATATTGCCATTCCCATTCGTGAGGCAACCGTTTACCAGCCCACGCGGCATAAGCGCGGCAATCTTCTATGGAAACCCAAGTAACCGGTTTATTATCATAGCCTTCCTGAGGTCTGCCATCCCGCCAGTCATCAAGATATTTGTTATCATCAACAGGGTAATATCCTGTTGCCTCAACAAATTCTAAATAATCGGCATTTGTCACGAGATTTTGATCTATGTAATAGGCATCCATATCCATTCTGTGCTTATGATAACGTCGGGCGCAGTTTTCCCAAGGATATTGAAAATCCACACCATCCCATGAGAAGCCCTCAACTTCTATACCATTCACACGGAAATCAAATATTCCCGCCGGAATACGAACCATCCCTGCAGGCGCTTCATCAGCCGGTTTTGTGGCTTCAATAGGGACAATTTCCTGTGGTATGGATTTCCAGACGTTGGAGAGGCTTTGCAAGGACACTTCGCCCAGTTTTTTCATTTCTGTCAAAAATTCTGTTAAATCCTCAACGTCAGCGCCATCATCCAATCCAAGCACACAGCCGTAGCCATTTGCTTCCAAAGGCAAATCAATTATTGCTTCACCATTCTCTACGCGGGGGTTTAGCTCTGTACCATTCCAGATATCAAAGTAACGTCTTCCCTCACGATGAGGGGCGGCCAACTGTTCACCGGATAATTCATATTCATTACGGCTTATTATTGTCCAAAGAGTGGTGCCATCAAGAGGAAATTCCGTGGCAAAAACTCCATTTTGCAAAGTGGGTGCATAGGGCTCCCAGTCTTTG
>JAGLJX010000036.1 GCA_023142175.1 Emcibacter sp. | reverse complement strand
GCCACCGCCACGGTCTGCGCACGCTTTGGTATGAAATGCGTGGTCTATATGGGCGAAAAGGACATCGAGCGGCAAAAACCCAATGTGTTCCGTATGAAATTGCTGGGCGCGGAGATTGTGCCCGTCACCTGTGGCTCACAAAGCCTGAAAGATGCCATGAATGAAGCCATGCGCGACTGGGTCGCCAACGTGGATGACACTTTCTATATCATCGGCACTGCCGCCGGACCACACCCCTACCCCGAACTGGTGCGGGATTTTCAATGTGTGATCGGTAATGAGACCCGCGAACAGATAATGGTCAAGGAAGGCCGCCTGCCCGATAGCCTTGTGGCTTGTGTCGGCGGTGGCTCCAATGCCATCGGTCTGTTCCATCCGTTTCTGGATGATGACATTGATATGTATGGTGTTGAAGCGGCGGGTTATGGCGTTGATACAGACAAACATGCCGCATCGCTCACCGGTGGCAAGCCGGGTGTATTGCATGGCAACCGGACTTATCTGCTCATGGACGAAGACGGGCAGATTGAAGAAGCACATTCCATTTCTGCGGGCCTTGATTACCCCGGCATCGGGCCGGAGCATAGCTGGCTCCATGAAGCGGGACGGGTTAAATATGTACCGATCACAGACAAACAGGCTCTTGAGGCTTTTCAGCTCTGCACTGAACTGGAGGGAATTATTCCGGCACTGGAATCTTCCCATGCCATCGCCTATGTGATGGAACTGGCCCCGACCCTGCCCAAAGGGCATATCATGGTGATGAATTTAAGTGGTCGGGGGGACAAGGATATCTTCACCGTCGCCAAGGCCATTGGGGCGGAGATTTAACATGGCTGTGACACGCATTGAGAAAAAATTCGCTGACCTGAGAAAACAAGACCGCGCGGCGCTGGTGACTTTCACCACGGCGGGCGATCCGGACTATGCGACAGCCCTCGATATCCTCAAAGGCCTGCCCACGGCGGGTGCTGATATTATTGAACTTGGGATGCCCTTTTCCGATCCCATGGCCGATGGTCCGGCCATACAGGCCGCAAGCATCCGTGCTTTACAGGGCGGCATGACAACGCTCAAAACCTTACAGATGGTTCGGGACTTTCGTGAACAGGATCAGGAAACCCCGATCATCCTTATGGGATATTATAATCCGATCTATATTTACGGCGTTGATAAGTTCCTTAGCGATGCGCTTGAGGCCGGCGTGGACGGCCTGATCATAGTTGACCTGCCACCGGAAGAAGATATGGAACTGGCAATTCCTGCCAAGAAAGTTGGCATGGGATGTATTCATCTGGCGACCCCTACCACCGATGAAACCCGTCTGGATCAAATCCTGAAAAATGCTTCAGGCTTTCTCTATTATGTTTCCATTGCGGGTATCACCGGCACCCGTGAGCCGGATATTGGCCCCGTGAAAGCAGCTATTGATATGATCCGCCGCCAGACTGATCTGCCTGTTGCGGTTGGGTTTGGCATCAAGACCCCGGAGAATGTCAGAACCTTCGCCGAAATTGCCGATGCGGTGGTCGTGGGCTCTGCAATTGTTAACATCATTGCGGTTAATATAAATCAGGCCGGACTTGCCGCCAGCGTCCTTGATTTTGTCGGAACCCTCAGTCACTCATTACGTAAAGGCGGGTAAGAGGTAAAATGCTTATATTCAGGATAAAAATATTATTTTTAACGGTGTTTCTTTTTGCATCCCCTTCTCATGCACAGAGCATATCTTCAAAATCTGTTGATATTTTAACAAGCTATTCCGTGATTCCGGACGTTACTTATTTAACAGCAGATGGCGTGGATTTAAAACTGGATATTTATAAACGGAAGGCTAAAGGAAAAGTCCCGACGGTTATATTCATCCACGGCGGCGGCTGGGTAGGGGGCGATAAGGATGCCCATAACCTGTCTATTTTGCCCTATTTAAGCAAAGGCTATGCGGCGGTTAATGTGGAATATCGCCTAGGGGGAACGGCGCTGGCACCGGCGGCGGTGGAAGATACCCGTTGTGCGGTCTGGTGGGTTAAGCGTAATGCTGAAAAATATGGTTTTGACCCTGACCGCATCATTCTAACGGGCAATTCTGCGGGCGGGCATTTGTCTCTGATTACCGGAATGTTGCCGGCGAGCGAAGGGCTAGACGGCCGTTGCCCGCAGCGGCCCGGTGGCCCCATGCCCACAAGAGCGACGGCCTCATTGCCGCATCTAGAGGTCGCGGCCATTATTAACTGGTCAGGGATAACGGATGTGAATGACCTTATAAGCGGTGATAATATGCGGACCTATTCGCTCAAATGGATGGGGGCAATGACAGATCGAGAGGCTATCGCCAAGCGCGTCTCACCCCTTAGTTATATACGCGAAGGGCTGCCGCCAATTCTTACCCTTCATGGCGACCGTGATGTGGTCGTGCCTTACGACCATGCTGTGCGACTGCATAAGGCTTTAGATGAAAAGGGTCAGCCAAACCAATTGCACACAATCAAGGGCAGAGAGCATTTCTCCGATTATACACCACAAGATATGCAGCAGGCCTTTAAGGTCATTGATGCTTTTCTGGCTAAATATATCACGCCATAACCGCGGGATTCGGAATAATATAGATCAAGAAGGGCTTGCAAATCCCGAATTTGGGAGTAGAGTCCGTAACTTCGTTGAATTTAGAGTGG
>JAGLJX010000359.1 GCA_023142175.1 Emcibacter sp. | reverse complement strand
ATATTCAGCTGATACTGGGATTGATTTCAATCTATTATTCCGCACAGCATATGGATGGCTCATCCATGGTCGCGCTGGGCAACTGGGCACAGCATATCGTGACCTTCCGCAGTGGTGCATCAGATTTCATACTTCAGGAACCTTGGGTGTTTAAAGCCCATCTGTTCCTTGGCTTGACCATATTTCTGATTTTTCCTTTCACGCGCCTTGTGCATATGTTGAGCGTACCGGTTAAGTATATTTTCCGTTCCGGCTATCAAATAGTGCGTAAGCGCGGAAGGGGTTTTTAATGCCAGTATTCGTCAATAAGTATGAGATTTCTGACGAGCAGGTCCACAGCGAGATGATCAATCATCCCGCAGCGGATGTGGATGCGGCGCGGTTAGAGGCCGCCCGCGCACTGGTCGTCCGTCATCTTCTGCTGGAGGATGCTGTCGCGCGCGAGATTATTTCGGTTAAAGAGTTTGAAGTCTTGGCAGAAGAACAGGCCGAAGCCGTGATCGCTCAGCTTCTGGATGGTATCATCACCACGCCGGACCCGGATGAAGAGACCTGTGCGCGTTATTACGAGCAGCATAAAGACCGCTTCATGGACCAGAAAACTGACAAGATATTGCCTTACGAATTGGTAAAACCTCACATTGAGCAATATCTAGAAGACAAAGCCTATCACGCGGCTTTCCATGCTTATCTGGATGGCTTGATGGCAAAGGCAGAGATTGTCGGCCTCGCGGCTTGATCTTTGGTTCTGCCTCAATCGCCAGCACTTGCCTCACCCCGAAGGGTTCGGTTGCGGAGCCTTTTTTGGCAAGTCCCTAAATCAGTTCCTCGAACTGTTCTGTGTCCTCGTCATAGGCCTGCAGGATGCCGCTTCCTATGTCGTAGTGCCAGGCGTGAACCTGTAATGTTTTTTCTACAATCGCATCATGAACCCACGGGAAACCCATCAGGTTGTTAAGGGAAATCAGACTGGCGCGCTGCTCGCATACGGTGGAGAGAACATCATGCCCCATGGAGGATTTCTCATCTGTGGTGAAGTCTGCGGCTTTATCGACTATTTTCATCCAGGGGCGAATGAAGCTGAATTCTGCATCCGGATTATCTTCTTCTTCTGTCATCAGCGCCTGAATACCACCGCAGCCGCTATGGCCCATGACGATGATATGTTCGACTTTTAACTGGGTTACGGCATATTCGATGGCGGCACTGGTGCCGTGATAGGTATCTTCATCCTGTTTATAGGGCGGGACCAGATTGGCCACATTATTGACCACAAAAAGATCGCCCAGACCGGAATTGGTGATGATCACCGGATTAACCCGGCTGTCACTACAGGCAATGATCATAATTTTGGGGCTTTGGCCATCCTTGGCCCAGTTGCGCCATGGGGTATTTTCTTCGCTTAGATATTGTCCGCGGAATTTGGCGTAGCCGTTAAGGAGTTTTCCGTAAGAATCCATATGGCTGATACCCTGTATTTTATTATCACATCATACGCTAATCTGTTTCAGACCAGCCTCGCCGTGATAATAGCCGTTGGAAAATTCGATAGCAAACATTTCCGCTTCCAAAGAGTCATTTGCTTGGGCCGCGTCGATTTTGCCATCAAGGCGGTCCCGAAAGACCTGACTGACCCTGACCATATCCACATCATGGGGGGAGAGCCTGAAATTATTGATCCCCAT
>JAGLJX010000358.1 GCA_023142175.1 Emcibacter sp. | reverse complement strand
CCGTTAATAGCGAGGAATTTTTGACCATCCATGGTATCCACCGATAGCCCGTCCGGGTCGCGGTTGCAAACATACTGACAGCCATCCTTATTGAGCTTATGGGCGCGGGCATGGTAACAACGTGAAGAAATGGCCAGAGGCAGGCGGCCGAAGACCTGTACTTCCAGTTCGGCTGTGGCAACCGCCGCCAGCGTGCGAAGGGACGAGGCGGGCAGTTCCGAGGCTAAGCTTATGCGTTTAGCTCCGCCGGCTTCGTAATATTTTAATGTGGCTTCATTATAAATATTGATGAAAGGCCCGATGGCGTGTTCTTTGCCCCATAACAGGCTAACCGCAGACATATCGTTGGCCTCAATCAGATAATCCGACGCCATTTCTGCAATATCCGCCATGACCCGCAGGTCCCGGTCATCAAGAACAAGCATCAGCCCGGAAATGATTACCTTTTTTCCGGCATTTTCCAGCCGTTCGATGGCCTCGAGCATATAATTTTTTCCAGCAATCCGCTTTGAGCAGACCACTTCGCCCAAATAAACATGATCGACCGGGGCTTCGTCGGCGATGGCAAAATAGAAATCGCGGATCTTGTCACTATTCCAGTTGAACAACAATGGTCCAAGGGAAAGTTTGGATTTATTCATTACATCCATTTTTTATTATACGCCCCGGTTGTATTCTGCCCACCTTCGGACAGGTTATCCATTTCTATGACTAGGCGCTCTCCGCGCTCGGCAGCATCAATGGCCGTCCTGAAATTTTGAACCACTTCGCGCACATATGCCTTGCTGCGCTGGCGGCCCTCGATTTTCAGGGCGCTGACTCCGGCCTCCATCAACTCCAGCAGGATATCCGTTACATTCAGGCTGGTTGGCTCTTCGAAAAGATAGCCGGTTTTATCATTTGCGGTAAAGCGTCCCTTGCACAGGGTCGGATAGCCCGCCTGCTCATTTGGCCCGAATTTATTGATGGTGAATCCGGACAGGTTGGTCTTGAGATTCTGACCCTGCTGGACATAGGACACATCGCTTGCAGGGGAGCATACCCCGTTCATATTGGGTGATTTTCCGGTGATATAGGATGACATACTGCAACGGCCCTCAGCCATGGGGCACATACCGCCAAAGGCAAATACTTCTGTTTTAATATTGATCTTGCCATTGATATCGCGGATTTCCGGCACGGTTAGTACGCGGGGCAGGACCACCCGCCGGATACCGAATTCACGGGTATAATGATTAATGGCGACCGCATTGGAGGCCGAGGCCTGAACCGAGAGATGCAGCGGCAGGTCGGGATGAGTTCGGTGTGCATAATCCAACAGGCCAACATCTGCCATGATGATGGCGTCGGCTTTTAAACGTGCCGCATTATCTATGGCCTTGATCCACGGCTCACTATTGCCTGCGGACGCATGGGTATTGATAGCCACCATAACTTTTGCATCTTTGGCATGGGCATAATCCAGTGCTTCGGCAAGTTCATCGACAGAAAAATTCAGCCCCGGAAAATTACGGGCATTGGTTTCATCACGAAACCCCATATAGACCGCATCCGCACCCGCATCTACTGCAACACGTAAGGCCGCAGGGGTGCCCGCGGGGCTTACTAACTCTAACTTGGTCATGTTTTTATCTTTCGGCTAAGGCTTTGCAGGCGGTTTTGGGTTTTGGTGAGCATCTTTTCAAGATGGTTGATTTTCTCGTTTAATCCCTCATTCTCCAGTTCAAGACCCTCACAGCGGTTGGACAGGGGTTTGGTTATGGCCTGACTGAAATGGCTCATATCACGGGATAAATTCTGGAACAGCCGCGCACCAATTTTCAAAGCCGCCTCAGCCGGGGTTTTCAAGGGGCCAAAGCTGCCGATTATTTCCGCCCGCAAGTCGATGTCGCCACTATCCATGGCGTTGCGCAGGATGAGCAGCGCTTCCGTATCCCCCTCCACGGTAAGCCGGCGCGAGAAGAATAACGCGTCGCCATCCACCCTGCCGTCCATCATATCCATTAGGGATAGAAAAGGCCCGCGTATGGTCACATCCACCGGACCCAGAAATTCATCCTCTATCATACAGTCTACGCTAAGCTCGCCGATTATCAGCCGCATATTATGGGGCAGGTCGGTGGGACAAATCAGGAAATGGGTTCCCGCAAGGGGCCGCAGCCGTTCGAGTATCGCTGGATGATTATTCTGGATCTTTTGGGATATATGGCGCAGCAGATGGTTAAGCGGGGCCACCGGCAAAGGCCGGATCATCATACCCGCCACCAGCAGGGGTGAAAAACCATCGGTCATGGCTAAAGTTTCTGTTTTGGAAGACATGAGTCGGAATATTCTCGCAGTAAT
>JAGLJX010000357.1 GCA_023142175.1 Emcibacter sp. | reverse complement strand
TGCAGATATAACGCCCATGCAGGATAAGCCAGTGATGGGCGTGGCGTGCAAATTCAGGGGGGATGGCTTTTCCCAGTTTTTTTTCTACCGCAAGCGGGGTTTTGCCCACGGCCATTCTGGTTCTGTTGCCGACCCGAAACAGATGGGTATCCACCGCGATGGTCGAATGACCAAAAGCGATATTAAGCACCACATTGGCGGTTTTGCGACCAACACCCGCCAGCTTTTCCAAGTCTTCGCGGTTTTCGGGTACGGTGCTGTTAAAATCATCCACAAGCATCTGCGCCGCTTTGATAATATTTTTCGCTTTGGTGTTATACAACCCAATGGATTTGACATATTTCTTCAGCCGCTCTTCGCCAAGGTCAAGCATTTGCCTTGGGGTGGAGATAACTTCAAACAGGGCTTTGGTGGCCTTGTTAACCCCCACATCCGTTGCCTGTGCCGATAGGGCAACGGCGACAAGCAGCGTATAGGGATTGGTGTAATCCAATTCTCCCTTCGGCTCCGGATCGCGTTCCTGAAGGCGTCTGAAAAATTCAGTTACATCGGTTTTTTTCATTCTTTAGGTAAACCCAGAACATCGAACATATCATATAGTCCAGCCTTCTGATTGGTCGCCCAGAGTGCGGCCTTCACCGCGCCACGGGCGAATATGGCCCGGTCACCCGCCTTATGGGTAAGCTCGATACGTTCATCGGGGGCATTGAAGCTTACGGTATGTTCGCCGGCCACATTACCGCCGCGCAACACAGCAAAGCCGATGTCACCGCGCTTGCGTTCACCTGTGATCCCGTCCCGTACCCTGTCGGACACCAGATCAAGGTCGACATCACGGCCTTTCGCGGCTTGTTGGCCGAGGCCGAGAGCCGTTCCGGATGGCGCATCCACCTTATGGCGGTGATGCATTTCAAGGATTTCAATATCAAAATCTTCGTCCAGCATACTTGCGGCTTTCTGGGTCAGGTAAAATAGCAGGTTCACACCTAATGAAAAGTTGGAGGCATAAACCACGGCTACTTTCTCAGCAGCCGTATGTAAGGCTTGTTCATCACTTGCCGTCATGCCTGTGGTGCCGGCAATATGGATGGTATCATGCTTTGTGGCATAATTTGCGTGCAGTACCGTTGCGGTCGGACAGGTGAAATCAATGACCACGTCTGAATTTTTAAACAAGGCTTCCGCATCATCCGTCACTTGGAGATCAGTATCAATACCGGTTATGGGGTGGCGGATTGCCTGTCCAATGTGGGGGCTGTCGTGACGCTCAGTGCCACCGGATAGCGCGGCATTTTTCTGGTCAAGAATTGCCCCGACTAATGTCTGCCCCATGCGGCCACCACATCCGACAACACCAATTTTAACTTGCGTCATGATATTCTCCATAATTGAATAGTTCTTTTTAGACAGTTAGAGGAGATATGGGAAGGGTGGAAAAGTTATTTATCACTCTTCTTTATTTCGTCTTCCTCAAAAAGGGCGCGGTAAGAGGCTCCTTCGAGGTCATCATACTGTCCGGACCGCATGGACCACAGAAAAGCCCCTAGGCCCAAAAGACCAAGGAACAAAGCTATGGGGATCAGGAAAATCAGGCCTTCCATAGCTTCACCAGATTAAGGCGTAGCGCATTGGTTGTCACCAGAATAGATGATGATGACATGGCAATGGCAGCTATGAGGGGGGTCAGGAAACCAGCGGCGGCAAAAGGTACCGCGATCACATTATAAATCGCCGCTAGGGCAAAGTTGGTGAAGACCAGTTTCCGACTCATTTTTGAGACCTGATAAGCGCGAACAATGGAGTCCAGTTCCTGAGACTGAAAAATAAAGTCGGCGGCATTCTGGCTTATTTCCGAAGCGGTGGAAGGCGAGATAGAGACGTAGGAAGCGCTGAGCGCAGGAGCGTCATTCATCCCGTCTCCCACCATAAGTATTTTCTTTCCTTCTGCTTTGAGTTTTTCCAGCCGGTCGATTTTATCCTGTGGCTTGGCCGCCCCAAGATAA
>JAGLJX010000356.1 GCA_023142175.1 Emcibacter sp. | reverse complement strand
ATCTCTATATTGCCCAGCCGCCGCTATATAAAGTGAGCCGAGGCAAATCTGAAGTTTACCTGAAAGATGATCCGTCTTTGGAAGATCATCTGGTGCATCAGACTCTTGATGAAATGGTTCTGCGTCTCCATGACGGAACACAGATTGCCGGAAATGACCTGATTGATCTGGTGGGAACGGTGCGCAAAACCGCCAAGGTTCTGGCCCATGTGCCAAGTCGCTATAATAAGGAACTGATAGAGGAACTGGCTCTGGCTGGGGCCTTGAACCCAGCAACGCTGCATAATAAAGCTAAGGCAGAAGCCGCCATTTCTGCGGTGAGCAAGCGCATGAATATGAAGGCGACTGAGGGTGAGGATAACTGGGCGGGTAGCCTTGATGAAGAAGGCGACGGCGTGATTTTTGTTCAGGAAATTCGCGGCATCAAAGATGTCTACCGCATCGATAGTGCCTTTATCAATTCGGTTGAGGCCCGCGCCCTGAATGATGTGGTGCCGGAACGTAAAGAGATTTTCGCCAAGACATCCACCATCAGCCGCAAGGATGATATTCATGACATCAACCTGCCCAGCGATTTGATGAAACTTGTGCTGTCTTATGGTCGCAAGGGTCTGTCGATCCAGCGTTATAAAGGCCTTGGTGAAATGAATCCGGAACAGCTTTGGGAAACCACTCTTGATCCGGAAGCCCGCACATTATTACAGGTGAAAATTGATCATGCGGATACGGCGGACGAGATTTTCACCAAACTGATGGGTGATGTGGTCGAGCCGCGACGCGAATTCATTCAGGATAACGCACTGAATGTGGCTAATCTGGACGTTTAGATTGAATAGATTGAAATTTTCGCGTTTTCCTGATGAGCATTTTGCGCTTCACAGGCGACAGGTAATCGAGAAATATTTGACCGTTCAGGTAATCAAACTCATGCTGAATGACGGTGGCAAGATAGTCTTGCGCCGTCATTTGCTGTTGTGATCCGTTGCAATCCTGATAAGTCAGGGTGATTTTGCGCGGGCGGGTGATCTGTGCCGATATGCCGGGGAAACACACGGAGGCTTCCTCAAAAGTTTGAGTGTCATCGGATTTATAGGTAATTTCAGGATTGATCAGAATCAGGGGGTGGTTTTCTTCCCGAAGATCAATAACGATGATTCTTTTCAGGACGCCGACCATATTGGCGCCAATGCCAACGGCTTTCTCAACAGATAATGTGTCCACCATATTCTGGGTCAGTGCCTCAAGCTCGTCATCGAAGTCGGTTACGGTTTTTGCTACCGCAGAGAATATGGGGTTCGGCCCATATGTGAGCTTCAGGGCGGTCATGGTTTATTTCAAAAAACCGCTCTGGATAAGAGCTTCCGCCGTGCCGATGTTGCAGGCCATCGGCAGGTCATAAACGATGGCGAGGCGGGTTAAGGCCTTAACATCTACATCATGGGGCATGGGGCTTAAGGGATCTACAAAAAATATCAAAGCGTCCAGCTTGCCCTCGGCGATCATGGCTCCGATCTGCTGATCCCCGCCTAACGGGCCACTTTTCAGGCGGGTCAGGGTTAAATCAGGGTAATTATCAAGCAACAGGCCGCCGGTTGTGCCGGTAGAGAAAAGCTCGGCGTTTTGAAAGATGTTAATATATTTTCCGACCCACGCAATCAGAGCCTCTTTTTTGGCATCATGGGCAACAAGGGCAATTGTGGGTCTATTCATGGACGGACTCTTTTTATTGTGGAGCAGATTTTATGCCCTAACAATAGAATTTAGTCAATCAATAGACCTAATTATGCTGGTCTTTCTTAAATTCCTCTTCATGCAACCATGCAGCATGCTTGAGGGTTTTCTTGCTTTTGGTCCAGTCAATGAGCATCTGCGGTGCGATGTCATGTAGCCTTTCCATCTCCTCCGCCGTTGCGGTATCATAAGCCAGTTCCAGCCGATGACCATCGGGGTCACGAAAATAGATGGACTGGAAAATATGGTGATTTGTCGGGCCGACAACCTCATGCCCATCGGCTTCCAGCTTATCTTTGACCCGCATCATAGCCGCTTCATCCTCTACCTTAAAAGCGATATGCTGAACCCAGTCGGGGGTATTGGGGTCACGGCTCATTTCCGGAGAGTTGGGTATCTCAAAGAAAGCCAGAATATTGCCCGCGCCCGCATCCAGAAACAGGTGCATATAGGGGTCATCTTCGCCGGTTGAGGGAACCTTGTCTTCGGAAATTGCCAAAACAAAATCCATATCCATATATTTCTGGTAAAACTCAACCGTTCTTTTGGCATCCATACAACGGTAGGCAACATGGTGAATTCTCATCAAGGTCATTTTAACAGGCTCCTCTTGTCAAAACTGGGTTATTTAAGATATGAAATTATAATAGTTACAAATGAAACTAATGTCAAGTCAGAAGTTCATGTTGTCTTATGACGGGCTATATTTTATTGTCTGTTAAGCAAGGGGTATAGTAATGGTAGAAAGTTCCAACGGAAATAATAAAAATACAGGTAAGCCGGAATCAAAATCCGGTAAAAAAGTCTATGGCAAAAAGAAACCTGCCCCTGTAGAAAC
>JAGLJX010000355.1 GCA_023142175.1 Emcibacter sp. | reverse complement strand
TCGCCGGATAACTATATTCCGACCATCGGCTATGCGGGCAATATGATGACCATAGCCACGGTGTCATTCCTGCTTGTGGTGTTGTTCATATTCTGGATTGCATCATTGGCTAGTGCCAAGCAGGTACCTCCGGTAAAGACGGAGGCTGAATAATGGGAAATCTTGTTAGAGTTCTTGGCTTTAGCTTTGCCATAATATTGGTCTTTACCTATGTGGCCAATCTACTGCCGCAAATGGAGGGCGAGGCGCCTGTTGATGAAGAAGTTGATTTGGGCGAGTTGACGATGGAATCATTCGTCTCACTTGGTGAAAAAATCTTTTCCGGCAAAGGGACTTGTACCCTCTGCCATAATAATATGGGCCGCGCGCCGGATCTTCTGACCTTTGACCTTGTGGGAATATCTCCGGAACGGATGGCAGATAGCCGTTATGCCGGCTCGGCAGATGATGCGGAAAGTTACATTCGCGAGTCCTTGATCGATCCCGGCGTCTATGTGGTGACGGGTTTCGGTAAAAAAGGCTCGAATGATACAGAATCCCCCATGCCCGATGTGAGCAAATCCCCGATCCAGCTTTCTGAGCTTGAAATAGACGCGGTGATAGCTTTTCTTCAATTTAAAGACGGTAATGATATTACGGTTTCTTTGCCCACCGATGCGCCTGTCATTGAAGAAGATGATGATGACGATGAAGAAGAAATTGCCACAACTGCAGAAGCCGCCATGGAAAAATTCATGTGTTCCGGCTGTCATGATGTGTTCGACAGTGAGGCCGAAATGGGGCCATCCTTCAAAGACACGGGCAGCAAATTGACCAGATCAGAAATTCTTGAAAGCATCCTTTACCCTAATGCGGTAATAGCCGAGGGCTTTGAAGAAGGTATGCCGGACGATATTGCGGAAGACATGGCTATGAGTGAGTTAACATTAATCGTCGAGTATCTGGTTAATCAGAAAGAGGAAAAGAAATAATGCCTAAGATTCCTGCTTTCTGGCAAGCTGTACTTGTTATTGTCATTGCCTATTTTGTTTTTGACAATGCTTTCCCACCCGTAATGCCCGCGACATTGCTGACCCAATATATGATCATTACCATAGCGGGTGTGTTGCTGTATTTCTCCTTTGATGATGAGCGCTGGGCAGAATTTATGGCCCCGATAAAATCAGTGTTAAAGGATGATGATAAGGTCTTTGTGCGCTGGGGCTTCCTTGTGGCCATACCGGCTATCATTGGTTTTAATGTCTACGGTATGGTCAAACCATCTTTGGAATCTCCCGTGGAATTGCGTCAAGTGCATCCCGCACCACCCTCCAAGATGAAGGCTTTCGGAAAAACATTTGACCTGACCACATTAGAAAACCCTATTCGGACAAAGGTTGTTGAGACTTACGCCGCTGACAAAGACGCGGCCAAAGAAATTTATACAACAGCCGTGGAAGCCGGACGGGAAGTTTATTACCAGAATTGTTTCTATTGTCATGGTGATTTGCTGGACGGCAAAGGGCCATATGCTAAAGGTTTCAACCCGAAACCCGCTAATTTTCAGGATGTGGGCACCATTGCCCAGCTTGAGGAAGGTTTCCTTTTCTGGCGCATTACCACTGGCGGGCCGGGCTTGCCTAAGGGAGGTACACCGTGGAATTCCGCCATGCCGGTCTGGCATGAGCTGATAAATGAAGACCAGGTCTGGAATGTGATTACTTTCCTCTATGATTATGTGGGACAGGTTCCACGAATGTGGGATGCGGATACATCCAAGGTTGTCACTGGCATAAAAGACGGCGTCATGGCGTCACGCAAAGGTCAGACGGGCATGGCGCTTTATCAACATCGCTGTGCGGCCTGTCATGGTGAAGACGGTTTTGGCGATGGTGCAGCGGCGGACTATCTCTATCCCAAACCCCGTGACTTCTCCCTTGGACTATTTAAATATAAATCTTCTCCGGGCAGTCTACCGCCCCGTGACGAAGACCTGATCAAGGTTATTAAACACGGCCTAGATGGAACGGGAATGCCCGGTTGGGACAGCATTCTCAGCGATGATCAGATTAAGAGCCTAGTTCCGGTTCTTAAGTTCTTTGATACGGCGGCCACATGGGCACCAGATGAAGCCGAAGACGAGGATTTTGATGATGAGGGCCGTTATCTTAAAACAGATTTCCTGACCATTACAGATATTGAACCTGTGGACGGACAGATAGCTTATTCATCCGAATCCGTGGCTGAGGGCCGCGCGACTTTTGAAAAAGTCTGCGGTGAATGTCATGGCAAGCAGGGGCGCGG
>JAGLJX010000354.1 GCA_023142175.1 Emcibacter sp. | reverse complement strand
CCATGGCTTTAACGTTACTACTGCCTAAGATTGCCATTACATCAAAAACCTCAATCATACCCCATACGGTCCCAAGAAGCCCCATTAGTGGGCATATTGCCACCAATGTTCTTATCAAAGATAAATTACTTCTCAGATCCATGGTAACCTGACTGATCATGGCTCCACGAATTTGGTGGGCATACCAGGAGGTCCGCTCGTTGCGAGCCTCCCAGGTAGCCATAACCTCATTCACTTGTTTACGGTGTCCAGTCTTAAAATACATGACTCTTTCTAACACCAAAGCCCAGAGCACAAAGATAGCAATGAAAATCGCATTCAGGACAGGTCCACCCTTTTCCATAAAATCACGAACATTTTCAAATAAATCTATTAGCTCATACATGATCAGGCTCCTTTATTACCCTGTTCCGCATGGACGGCAACAATTCCGGCACTCTGCTCTTCCAACGTATGGACGATACCCTTACTCCAGCCAGCTACAATTGAATGTAGGAACAGAGTAGGTAGGGCAACGACAATACCTAGAACAGTTGTCACGAGTGCTTGAGAAATACCACCAGCCATCAACTTCGGATCACCCGTACCAAACAATGTCATTGCCTGGAAGGTATTGATCATCCCGGTAACAGTACCAAGAAGACCCATCAGCGGAGAAATCGCCGCGATCACTTTAATCAAGGTAAGGAAGCGTTCAAGAGCCGGAATTTCTTTCAGAATTGCTTCATCAAGTTTCAGCTCCAGAGTTTCAACATCAACTGTTTTGTTGTTGCTGTAGACACTCAGAACACGACCCAGTGGGTTATCTTCATTTGCTTCATCATTACGAATCTGGGCTTTAACTTTACCCCGTGTTACCACCAGTACTAGGCCGGAAGCAAGGATCAGTATCAAGCTGAGCGGACCCAGACCATAAATAATGATATAACCAATGATACCACCCTGATCGATACGTTCAAGAATACTTGGATCTTGAATCAACAGACTTAGGATAGCGCCACGTGACACATCAAGTGCAAAGGCCGTATAACCATCGGATGTACCCTGTAGGCCTTCAGCTGTTTCCAGGAAACGTGGCTTAGGCTGACGTGGTAGTTCCGCGATATTCTGGTATTTAGTACGCCATTCCAGATATTTACCATCAGAGATCAGGTTAAATGTTCCCACACGGATCACTTCCCGCTGGGTAATCTCACCATTGGGATACTGAACATCGGCAGTATATCTTACAATCTTGCCTGATTCAGTCATTTCCCGCTGTACTTCATACCATAGACGCGAAATTTCTGGAATTGTCGGAAGCTCTGAACTTGATGCTTTCGCGATCAACTCATCCAGATAAACTTCACGGCCCGGAAATTGTGCCGAAATAATGGAATCATGGAACACAGCCTTGGTATCACCAGATACCTGCTGCAGAACCCCAAAGAGTTCTTTCAGAGCGCCCAATTCATGGGAAAGCTCTTCTTCCAGCTTGGCAATTTTGATATCGTTGGCTTTAAATTCAGCTTCGAGACGATCAGAGCGGCGCTCTTCCTGTTTCTGAGTATTGCGAGCACCAGCCAGCAAAGACTTCTGCTTGGTTTTCTGCTGAACAAATTCTCTCTCGCGGCGCTTGTTTTCCTGACTTTCACTATAAGCCCCCTGTTTCACCAGCTCTAAAAGCTGATCAAGGTTCTGTGCTTCCTGCGCGAACGCTGAAGTTGAAAGCCCTGCAAAGGCAACAGCGGCAATAATAATACTAGCTAATTTTCTCATTGTGCTGTCTCCAAATTACCAGCAATTGGTGCTGTAAGTGGCAGTCTCAGGAGGGTGTCGGCAGCAGCTTTTTTCTGTGCTACAGCCAAGGCCTTCTTGATAGGCTTACGATAGGTTTCGTCCAACTCGACCCATGCTTGGGCAGCGTGATCCCACATTCCGCTCTGTACACCATCGCGGGTTTGATAAACCAACGCGATACGGCCAATATGAAGCATATCAACTTCCAGTTCATTACCGCCAACGGTCACTTTGTCCGTATAGGCCTGAACCGCACGACCATATTCACTTTCGATCTGATATAGTTCAAATACGCTACGGAATTTTTCAGATGCGTCAACATTCGGGTCTTCCATCAATTCATTCAGACGTTGAATCCCGGCGATACGCTCTTCCCGTTTGATGGGAAGATCTTTTTCAATGAACTCTCCCAGAGCATCAACCATATCCAACATTAACGGTACGATCTGACGCTTAACGTAAGTCACACCCTTAATGGATTTAGTCAATTTGCCCATTTCAACCACTTGAAGGTCGATCTGACGCTGAAGCTGTGCGTTATAAATACGCAAACCTTCAATGGTCCTCAGAACCGCCTTGTAATCACCTATAATTTTATCAGTTTGATCAACAGTTTTGTCGATTTGCGCTTGTGATTGTTGTGCTACCTGATTTGCATTCGTTCCAACTTTAAGAACTTCGCTTAAATCAGTGGCACCCGCACTGCCCGCACCCCATATAAGGGATGTAGCAGCAACGGCGGAAAGAACTACAGTTCTAACTCGATGCTTTGTCATTCTTCTTCCTACAGCTTTTATTGAATTGTTAAAATTAATACCATTTGGCATGGCGACAAATGTACGGAGAGACAATTTAGAAACATGACGGCCAATAATGTCCAAATATACAAAGAAAGAATTCCTCATATTTAAACCAATACTCACCATCAGGTTATTCCCCTTACCGTACATCAATACTTTAAATTTTCATCCGCCTAAATGCTTACCTGTTACCAGACTTTATTATAATTACATTTAAACTTCTGAATTCCCTATCCGTTCCAATCCCATATCCAAGATATAGAATCCGAACAATTGGATTGATTGCACCCTATCCTAATTTCTGTGTGGTTTACAAGACCCACTTATGCTCAAATTAAAAAAAACTTATCCTTGACTTTGGACTTACAAAAAAGATTGTTTTTAATTAATGTTATAGTATATCGATAAATAACATTATTACAGTAACTTAAGTGTATTGTGTTACTGATAAGTTATAAAAAAACCGTGTGTTATGGGGTAAAAAATTTCTATAAATTAATTCAAATTAACAAAATTAACCTGAAATTTCTCGACATTTTATGAAATTTTCTGGGATATAAGTCTTCTATTATGAAATATTTGGAATATCTAATTATGGAAAATACTTGAGTCGCCAGCACCAAAGGGGTGGCAAATGGCTACATACATTAAGTGAGGTCAGGGAACATTACCCGACCTAGCTTAATGTATATAGCTGGATACAGGCTGGGGCTTAATGAATTCTGACTGAATCTACGGCCTTCAGTACTTCATCCCATTTATTCTGAATAC
>JAGLJX010000353.1 GCA_023142175.1 Emcibacter sp. | reverse complement strand
AGGCTTTGCGTCCCACTATTTCCAGCGGTTTGCCATTGTCACAGAATAAATTTATGTCTAATTAAATTATTCTATGATTATCAATATATGCTTAATAAGTAAAAAGGTTGTAAAGATTTGCATAAAAATTTAGTTAACACCTAAAACATCCCGAACATTAACTCATAGTCCGAGAGTTTAGGTTACGTCACGCCTAGTTCAGCTTGAAATTGATCCTATAGAGAACATCCATGACAGCGATTCCATCCGGCTGCGGTTTGTAGATAAATTTACGGGCAGCCTCCAGTGCGGACTCATTAAATATTTCATCGGAGGATTCCTGTATGGAATGTTTTGTAGTTGAGCCGTCTATTGCAACATCAAACTTCAAAACCACATGACCTTCCAATTTCTGTTCAACTGCCTGCATAGGATAGACGGGCAGCGCCTCTAAAAAGTTTAAAATTGGCGATACATAACCCCCTTTATTTTCGACACCCGGCGGTTTATCAGCCAAAGCCAGGCGCGGCGTTAGTATATATGCCGCACTGGTAGCAAGGAAAACCATGCCGACACTCCACAGGATCGTGGCTCTTTTACCTTGTTTAATCATAGTGATATTCATATTTCTTAACCTTTCTATACGTTGTGTCAGTGTCTTTCTTGAATTGAAAATACTGGCTGCCAGTGGCGAGGACTGTGTCTGAAGCATTTTCTCCGCGCTCGACAGCAGTGACCGGGTATATTGCTGCACGCCGCCCGTCGTTATTACCGCTCTTTCATCACAGGCCATCTCACGGGCTTCATTGAGATTTTCCACGATCCGATGAAGGACCGGGTTCCACCAGAAGACCGTGGATAATATTTTCTGCAAAACCATAATCCGCACATCATTGCGGTGGATATGGCCATATTCATGCGCCAGTATGTTGAAAAAATCTGCCGTATCCAGCTGCGCTATTATATGATCGGGCAACAAAATTATCTGTTGCCGGAAGCCGGTTACCATGGGGCTGGTAATTTGATCCGAGCAATATACTGGTATTTTACGGTCAAGCAGACGGGCGAACCGGGCCATGTGGCGCGGCAGGGGCCGAACGGCCTTAATTATAGTGGCGGTATGAAATGCCGATCTGCCAAAGCGGATAAGCTGAACCATGACGCCCGCGATCCAGATCAGACAAACCCAATAATATAGCGGCATAGGAGCTATTTCTGTGCCCTGCCCCACATGGCTCACTGATTCAGAAATAATAATTTCTGCCAAAACCCCCGTTAACATCGCCCCCTCACCCAATGGAGGTAAAAAGACCATAAACGGCATGAAAGCCGCCATGATAAAGGCCGTGAGCCAGAGCCATGAACGCAACTCGCTCGTCATACCCGGTGTGACCCTCATGAGCAGCATGACGATTGTGAGACAAAAAACCGACTGCCATAGATGCTGAACGGCGATCATACCCATGCTATCAAATATTATCTGCCCCATGGTTATGCCCCCTCATCCGCATCATCAATAGCTTTTTTCAGGGCCCTTAATTCCGCAAGGTCCATATGGTTTTCTGTCATCAGATGCTGGGCTAAAATCTCCGGCGAGCCATTAAAGAGCTGATCAATTAATTTGGACAAGGCCGATTTGCGCGCCTCTGTCTGATTGACAATCGCATGATAAATAAAGGCCTTGCCCTGCTTGCGGTACTGGACATAGCCCTTATCCTTGAGGATTTTGAACATGGTGAGAACTGTAGTGTAGGCAACCGGGCCTTCCGTCGAGAGAATTTCCGTTGCCTCCCGTACAGATATTTCTTTTTTGCGCCACAGAATATTCATAATTCGTTGCTCAAATTCAGTCAGGGTGGTCGATTTTTTACGGGTCATTATATTTCCTACTAAATGATTAGTATTTAATTTACCCTAGTAGCGCACCGCATATCTGTCAACTAATAAATTAGTAGTTAGCGGTAATAATTAATTATAGGTATAAATACCCTTGTTTATAGGTATCAAATGTTAATAATTTAGTTTAACAACGCGTAAAATCTAGTTAAATAAATAATATTTGCCTATCAATCACTATAATACTATAATTACACCAGATAAAGAAATAAGCCCTCTTTATCTACGATTGTATATCATGACAGTATATACAGGGTTATTTGTTTATGCGATTTACAGATGACCCACAATCGAAACCCTCCTTGCGACTTGGCGCCTCTTCATATTTATGGAGAGCGCCATTTTTTTCTTGAAACATGCGGCGCAGACCTTTAGAGCAAGTTACTCTAAGGAATATTGAACTCGGAATAAATATTGGACAGAATAATGGCAACTTATAAAATCACCCTGAAAGCTGACCTTAAACGCGGGTCTTTCTATTGGGTCACCACGGTTACCGCCGACAGTGAGGAAGAGGCCACAGTTTCCGCTGAGCATCTTTTCATGGCAGAGATGGAAACCGCTCAGGACTGGACTTTTTCCGATAGCGATATTGAGATCGTATAATCATCTAATTTTTGCTTGGTGACCAGCCGTCCGACCAGAGCGCGGCGGGCAATATTTCCGGCTCCTGCCCATTGGCATGAAACCACGAATCCACAGCATAATGCCCCTGCCGGTTTTTAATTTCGTGAATGGTTGCGGTATTATGGGGCCATCTGTCAAAATAATTGCCCCTGCGCAATGTCGCCCCCAAGCTATGATGACGCATTAACCCGGCTTTTCGTAATAGATAAAGATAGGTCGTTGAGTTAAACGCCTCATCAACACAGTCCATCTGATCGTGAGTGGCAAAATTGATAATCTGCGCCCCCGCCTTATCTCTATCCGTTCCCGTCTTTGCTCCGATGAACTGCTCAAACAGACCAATGGCTTTTTTAATGGCTCTACGCTCCTGTGCCGCGTCTTGTTGTGGCGCGGCAAAGATATCCACAATCTGCTGCCATTCACCTTGGGTAAGTCCCGTCTTCAGGTAATATCGGCAATCATAGCCCTTGCAGATTCCAAAATTATCACGGGTAATGAGGTCGGTATGATGTTGCTTAAGATGTTGCGTGGCCGGGCTGGCGACACATGATGCTATCATCAATGCCAAAAATAATATCGCCGCTATTCTCATCTTCAGCCCTCTAGCGATAATAAATGGACGAGATATTGCACCGTAACCCGTTCCTGCCATGGAACTTTATGGCCCTTGGCATGGAATCCCACATGACCGCCGTCATCGGCAATCAAAAGAGTGATAGACCCACCCTCAGGCCAGT
>JAGLJX010000352.1 GCA_023142175.1 Emcibacter sp. | reverse complement strand
GAACGGGCAACATTAACCCTGTGTTTTACATACGGAATGTCCCACGGCGAAACAGCAGAAATAATGGGATATCCGCTTGGAACTGTTAAATCCCATATTGCGCGGGGCAAGGCGAAACTAAAAGTTTCACTGGCAAGTTGGCAAAAGGAAGTGGTATCATGAATATTATGCAAGACCCTAATGATCAAATGCTGGAACAGATGCTGTCAGAACAGCCGGAAATCGCTGATGATGGCTTTTCGGCAGAGATCGGCCATATCCTAGATAAGCGGAAAGAAAATAGACGTCTAATTCTTGGGCTGACGTATCTTTTTGGGTTTTTAATTGTGCTGGCTCTAACGCCATGGACCAATTTCACACCTTGGTTAGATATATTTTCGGGAATGCTAAAAGATGTTACTGTCTTAGAGGGAATGACAACGGCTTGGAAACCCTTTGCCATAATTCTGATCCCCATAGCTTTTTTCCTCGCCTTCTTGCAACGGGAATTTGAATGAATTTAGGGGTTCAGCTGCACCAAGGTTCGTCATTCCCGCGAAGGTGGGAATCCAGTATGCGGCAGGATTGAATAAGGGGGGATATTTTTTTATTATTAAAATATATATGAAACATATAGAAAGCTATATTAAATATGGCGGCGCAGCATTATTGCTGTTGTTTTCGCTTTTTACCTTAGCGTCAGGAATGCCAAATGTGTGGTTTCCGATGCCCTTTTTCTTGGTCTTTCTTGCATGGACAGCAGGGTTCTTTTTTCTCTTAACGATGCCTACTGTTTATCTAATTGTTGTATATTTCACGAATAGGCCTAAGTATTTCTCCATAATAATTATATTTCTTGCAACTGTTTTGGCTGTACTCAATGCGTATTACTTTAATATTTCATGGGATTATGGAGTACGCTTTCAAGGTGATCAGCATACAAAGATTGTTATGATAGAGAATATTGTGGGATTTGGGGTAGTCATTAGTTTGGCTATATGGGCACATTTCAAAAAATCACTAATTGGATCACTTTCGGCAAATCTATTATTATTTATTATTCTAACATGGTGTGCATTTCCTTATCTGGGGGAGCTCCCCTAATCGTCATTCCCACGAAGGTGGGAATCCAGTAGGATGTAGGAATGAATAAAGAGGGGTATGTTTATATTTTGGCCAATAAACGTAATGGCACGCTTTACATCGGTGTTACAAGTAACTTAGTACGGCGGTTATATGAACATAGAAATGACCTTATTGAAGGCTTCTCCCAGAAATATTCAGTGCATAATCTGGTCTATCATGAGAAACATGATAGTATCGGGAATGACGGAGTAATAGTGGTGAGTATGATAGGATAAATGGTAAAACTTGATAACCTCAAAAATAATCTATTGAACGGACATCGCAGGGCGTTGGCTAAGGCCATTACGCTTGTGGAAAGCACGCGTGTGGATCATCAGGGGGAGGCTCAGGAGCTTCTGGCGAGTATTCTGCCCCATACGGGGAAGTCCATTCGTTTAGGCTTTACCGGCACACCGGGGGTGGGAAAATCTACTTTCATTGAAACCTTCGGGCTGTCACTAACCAAACAGGGGCATAAAGTGGCCGTGCTGGCGGTTGACCCGTCTTCCACGCGCACGGGCGGCTCTATTCTGGGTGATAAAACCCGTATGGAATTGCTGTCTAAAGACCCTCAAGCCTTTATCCGGCCTTCGCCCTCTGGCGGGACGTTGGGCGGAGTAGCGCGGCGAACCCGGGAAGCAATGCTGCTGTGTGAGGCCGCAGGATATGATGTGGTATTGATTGAGACCGTGGGCGTGGGGCAGTCGGAGATTGCCGTGTCAGAGATGGTGGATATGTTCCTGCTGATGCTATCACCCGGTGGTGGTGATGAGCTACAGGGCATCAAGCGCGGGATTATGGAGCTTGCCGATCTTGTGATTGTCAATAAGGCAGACGGGGATTTAAAAAAGGCCGCAACCAGAGCGGCAGGGGACTATAAATCGGCCCTGCATCTGATCCGGCCCAAGACACCCTGCTGGACAGCAAGTGTGGTTCTCGCATCGGCTCTGAAGGGGGAGGGGCTGGAACAGATATGGGAAAAGATACAGGCTTTTGAGTTCACCATGAAAGACAGCGGCGAGCTTGATAAAATGCGCGCTGAGCAGGCCAAAGCATGGATGTGGTCGGAAATTCATGATCAGATGATGGATGCCTTTCAGGCCAACTATCCTGAAAGGCTAGAGCAGGTTGAATGTGCAGTGGGTGAAGGTAAAACACCGGCCACCGCAGCAGCAAGGGGTCTTTTAAAGGATTTCTTAAAATAAGGCATGGAAAGTCTTGACCTAACTCTGTCTATGCCATATATACCGCTTTCATATTTTAGAGGATCTCCTGTTGATTCTAATGCAATCACAGTGATGAACCAAAGCAGATTTACAAGATTAAGGACTAGATTATGTCACGCGTATGCGAATTGAGCGGTAAAGCAGTAATGAGTGGTAACAATGTGAGCCACGCCCTGAACAGAACCCGTCGGAAATTCCGTCCTAATCTGATCAAAGCAAA
>JAGLJX010000351.1 GCA_023142175.1 Emcibacter sp. | reverse complement strand
GAGACCGCTATCAAGGCCGTCCGCAAATGGGGCTATGAAATCAAAGGCGTTGAGGATAATAAGGCAGAGATCATCGTAGTACGGGACAATTTTCACGGCCGGACCATTGCCACCGTCAGCATGTCGTCTGAGCCGGATTACCGCAAAAATTTCGGCCCCTTCACGCCCGGTTTCAAACTGATTAATTATAATGATATAGCTGCGCTGGAACAGGCGATCACGCCGAATACCGTTGCCCTGATTATGGAACCTATTCAGGGCGAGGCCGGAATCATCATCCCTGACGAGGGTTACCTCAGCAACTCCCGAAAAATATGCAAGCAGAACAATGTGCTATTCGTACTTGATGAAATTCAAACAGGGCTTGGCCGCACAGGCAAGCTATTTTGCTTTCAGCATGAAGAAAATGCTACGCCGGATATTATGATCGTTGGGAAGGCTTTGAGCGGCGGGGTTTATCCGGTATCTGCAATCCTGACCTCAGATGAAATTATGGACGTCTTTACCCCCGGAATTCACGGTAGCACCTTTGGCGGTAACCCCTTGGGCGCGGCCATAGGCCTTGCTGCATTGAAAGTTATTGAGGATGAAAATCTGGCGGTACGCTCCCATATTTTGGGGGATTACCTGATGCGTAAACTTCAAACCATCCAGTCCAACAAGATTGTCGAAATTCGCGGACGGGGGTTGTTTATTGGTATAGAACTGAACAAATCGCTCGGCGGCGCCCGATCTTATTGCGAGGCTCTGATGGAAAAAGGCATCCTGTGCAAAGAAACCCACGATCATGTCATCCGCCTTACTCCGCCACTGGTCATAGAAAATGAGCATATCGACTGGATCGTTGATAAGATCGCCGAGGTGTTGAAGGATTAGAGGTTGGAAGATTTGAGCCTATAAAGAATTTTTGTCGCTTTTTTAAATCAGCGCAGCCGTTCCATAGTACCTAGCAACGTCTTAAGGGTTCCTCGGAATTTATCCTGTTCCTCTGCGGATATCTGGTCCAGTAATTTACCTTCCAGTTCCTTCGCCATATGCACAATCGCCCCATATACCTCGGCACCTTTTTTGTTCAGGTTCAGAATAACCTTGCGCCGATCGCGGGGGTCAGTGCGGCGGCTGACGTAGCCATTGTCCAGTAGTTTATTGAGAGCGCGCGTGACCTGCACCTGATCCATATCCAGATACTCGCCCAGTTTCTTGGCCGATATAGGGGCAGAACTGGCCAGCATGGCCATAAACCGCCAGCTGTCGCCGTTGATATTATATTTTTCGGAGTATTTATCTTCGAGGATATAGCCCGCCTCCTGCGACAGACACCACAGCTGATAGGGCACCCAATCACGAATATCAAATAATTTTTCTTGCTCGGCCAATGTTTGATTCCTGTTGGTAAATACTACTTAGAATTTATATAACAGAATTAGCTTCTGCCAAAACAAAAAAAGAGCCGAAGAAAAATCCCCGGCTCCAATTAAATAATCAACATTTTGGGAAGTAAGGCTTAGAAGCCCATACCGCCGCCCATGCCGCCCATTCCACCCATGCCGCTCATATCAGGCATCGGAGGCATAGCAGATTTATCTTCTGGCACATCCGCAACCATGGCTTCTGTGGTAATCAGAAGCCCAGCAACAGACGCCGCATCCTGAAGCGCGGTACGAACAACTTTGGTTGGATCAACAATACCAGCCGCAATCATGTCAGTATATTCTTCTTTCTGTGCATCAAAGCCATAGTTGTAGTCTGAGCTTTCTTTCAGCTTACCGGCAACAACCGCACCGTCTTCACCAGCATTTTCAACGATCTGACGAACCGGAGCCTCCAATGCCCTGCGTACGATATTAACACCAACGGTCTGGTCACTATTGACGCCTTCAAGACCATCCAGAGCACGAACAGAATAAAGAAGAGCAGAACCACCACCGGGGACAATGCCCTCTTCAACGGCAGCGCGTGTTGAATGCAATGCATCATCAACGCG
>JAGLJX010000350.1 GCA_023142175.1 Emcibacter sp. | reverse complement strand
CAGCGCCAGAAACAGCAGGATAAACATACCCCTCTCCGGGTCGGTGGCAAAAGCATGAACGGATGTAATAATGCCGGAACGCACAATGAAAGTACCTAGCAGGCTGAAGGAAAAGGCAATGATCGCCAGTAATATTGTCCAGCTTTTCAGGGTGTCGCGTTTTTCCACCACTATGGCTGAATGGAGCAGGGCGGTAGCCACCAGCCACGGCATGAAGCTCGCATTTTCAACCGGGTCCCAACCCCACCAGCCGCCCCAACCCAGCTCATAATAGGCCCACCATGAGCCAAGAACGATACCAATGGTCAGAAACACCCACGCCAACAGCGTCCACGGCCTGACCCATCTGGCCCATGCGGGATCAACTTTTCCTTCAATCAGGGCGGCAATGGCAAAGGAAAAAACCACCGACAGGCCCACATAACCCAGATATAAAAACGGCGGATGAAAGGCAAGCCCCGGATCTTGTAGCAACGGGTTCAGTCCATTGCCCTCAAAGGGTACATTGGGCAGGCGCTCAAACGGATTGGAAGTGATCAGCATAAACAGGTAAAAGCCCACGCCGACCATCGCCTGTATGGACAGAACTCTTGCGCGCAGGCTTTTGGGCAGTCCGCGCCCGAAATAGGCGACCAATGCACCAAACAATGCCAGAAAAACCACCCAAAACAGCAGCGATCCTTCATGATTGCCCCATACTCCGGAGATTTTATAGAGCATGGGTTTAAGTGAATGGCTGTTACGAGCCACAACCGCAACGGAAAAGTCCGACACGATATAGGAATAGGTCAGCGCAGCAAAGGCGGCGAGAGAAAACAGGAATTGACCGTAGGCGGCGGGCTGCCCGATCATCATCATGCGTCCGTCCTGACGATATGCACCGATCATGGGGAAGATGGCCTGAAGGATAGCCAGCCCCAAAGCCAGCACCAGCATATAATGGCCCAATTCTGCGATCATGACGCACCATCTTTATCGGTTTGGGTTCTCTGCCATTCACCGCGTTTTTTCAGGCTGTCAATGACCTCTTTAGGCATATAATTTTCATCATGTTTGGCGAGGACTTCGGTGGCTAAAAAATAGCCTTTCTCATTCATAGACCCTTCGGCGACAACACCCTGTCCTTCGCGGAAAAGGTCGGGCAGAAGACCTTTATAGACGACGCTTACTGTTTCGTTGCCATCGGTAACATCAAATTTATTGACCAGAATATCGTGAATTTCTTGCGCTTCGTAGCTATCCTCAGCCACCAGACCGCCTAGGCGGAAATTCTGTCCGGGCTTAATGCCCTTTTCAACAATTTCGGTCGGATCATAGAACAGACGGATACTGTCTTCCAATGCGCTCAGCACCAGCACCACCGCCAGCCCAAGAACCGCCAGTGATGTGAGTAGAAGATACATACGGCGTTTTTTACGCGCCCCTGCTTTTAAGCCTTTTTGGGTCATTTAAATACCTTGTTTGTCTGATAATTCACGGAGTTGTTTCTCCAGAACGCGCAGATTATTTTCATCTTGCCTTTTCGCCCACCAGCTTGCCCAGCCAAGGCCGATCAACACCACGGCTCCGGCAATATAACTGGACAATATATAAATATCGTTCGCATTTTCGAATTCTGGCATCAGCCTTGCCCTCCGCCGATTTGCATACGTAGCGTGCGGATTCGCCGCCGCAGGATCAGGCTTTGGATGCGCCACATCAACAGGGTGATGAAGAACATATTAAAGGCCGCAATCATAAGCAATAGAGCCGTCAGCATATCACCGCCGATGGTCGGGCCATCCATACGGATCAGGGAGGCGGGCTGATGCAGGGTATTCCACCAGTCGACAGAAAATTTAATTATAATCACATTGACCAGACCGACCATGGCGACAATTGAAGCGATCTTGGCGGCGCGGGCCTGATCCTCAATGGTCTGCCAGACCGCGATATAGCCCAGATAAAGAAAAAATAATATCAGCATGGAGGTTAACCGCGCATCCCAGATCCAGAAAGTCCCCCACATGGGCTTGCCCCACAGGCTTCCGGTGAGTAGTGCTAGGGCAGTGAAGGCCGCACCCATAGGAGCAGCTGCACGGGCCGCCTGATCGGCAAGCGGATGTTTCCAGATGAAACC
>JAGLJX010000035.1 GCA_023142175.1 Emcibacter sp. | reverse complement strand
CTTAAAAATAAAAAAGATACCCCCGATAACCTGTGGCATAAATGCAGTGGCTGTGGCCAGTTGCTTTATCTGAAAGATTATCTGGAAGTTCAGTCTATCTGCCCCAATTGTGGATTTCATGGCCGCATAGAACCTCAGACCCGCTTCAAGCATCTGTTTAACGATGGCGAATATGCCCTGATCGACCTGCCTAAACCCAAAGAAGACCCGCTGAAATTCAAGGATCAGAAAAAATATACTGACCGCCTGAAAACTGCCCGGGCAAAAAGCGATTATGAAGATGCCATTGCCGTGGCATATGGCCAAATGGGCAGTATGAATGCCGTGGTCGCGGTGCAGAATTTCATGTTCATGGGCGGGTCTATGGGCATGGCTGTGGGCAATGGTATCATTGCCGCCGCGGAACATGCGGTGGCTAAGAAAGCCCCACTGGTGCTGTTTACCGCTGCGGGTGGGGCACGTATGCAGGAAGGTATTCTCTCGCTCATGCAGATGCCCCGGACAACCGTTGCCGTTGAAATGGTCAAGGATGCTGGTCTGCCCTATGTGGTGGTTCTTACCGACCCAACCACGGGTGGCGTTACCGCATCATACGCCATGCTGGGGGATATTCAGATAGCCGAGCCAAATGCGCTGATATGCTTTGCCGGACCGCGGGTCATCAAGGACACCATCCGCGAGGAACTGCCCGAAGGCTTTCAACGGTCCGAATATCTGTTCGAGCATGGCATGGTCGATATGATTGTCCATCGCCATGAGATGCGTGATAAACTGGTACAACTGCTCGGCCTGTTATGCAAGCAAACCAAAGCCGCCTAATGCCGCCGAAATCTGATCTGGTACTGGAGCGTCTGCAAAAGCTCCATCCGAAGAAGATCGACCTCAGTCTGGGTCGTATGACGACCCTGCTCAAAAAACTAAGAAATCCCGAACGGAAATTGCCGCCGGTCATTCATGTGGCCGGAACCAATGGCAAAGGCTCTACCGTGGCCTACCTTAGGGCAATTCTTGAGGCAGCGGGGCTGCGGGTTCATGTCTATAGCTCGCCCCATCTGGTGCGCTTTGCCGAACGCATCCGCCTTGCGGGCAAGCTTATCGATGAAGATCAATTGCTGGACAGCCTGCTGCACTGTGAACAGGTAAACGGCGATACCCCGATCACCTATTTTGAGATTACCACCGCCATCGCCTTTCAGGCTTTTGCTCATTGCCCCGCCGATATAGTGCTTCTGGAGGTGGGTCTGGGCGGGCGACTGGATGCGACAAATGTTATCGACAAGCCGCTTAGCACAGTGATCACGCCAGTGTCCATGGACCATGAACAATTTTTAGGGAATGACCTTGGTGGCATCGCCCATGAGAAAGCGGGCATCGCCAAATCCGGCGTCCCCCTGATCCTAGCGAATCAATCAGATCCGGCGAAAGAGGCCATTCTGGATTATGCTGAAAAAGTGGGCGCAACGACCTTTAATTGGACCGTGGAACCAACGGTCAGGGGGTTTGACTATCAGGACGGCGAGGGAAATCTGTCTTTGCCCAGACCTGCATTGCGCGGCCCCCATCAGGTCGAAAATGCGGGGCTAGCCATAGCCTGCCTGCGTCATCAGAGCCGGTTTGAGATCACGGCTGAAGATTTCGCCAAGGGTATCACCTGTGCCAATTGGCCCGCACGGCTCCAGAACATCACAGACAGTCGTTACGGTAAAATACTACCAAAGGGCAGTGAGTTGTGGCTTGATGGCGGACATAACCCGGCGGCGGGTCAAATTCTGGCCGATTATTTTTCAGAACAAAACAACACGCCGCTTTACCTTATCTGTGGCATGATGGCCGGCAAGGATACCAGTGGTTTCTTGATACCCCTCGCAGTCCACGTGACAAAAACTTTCGGCATTGAGGTTATTGGTGAAGACAGTCATAGCGCAGTCTATGTCGCAACGCGAGCGGAACAGGTGGGTATGATGGCTCAGGCTTCCCCTTCGGTAACAAGCGCACTACAGGCTATCTCAGAGGATAGGCCTGTTCGGGTTTTAATCTGCGGGTCCTTATATCTGGCAGGGTATATTTTAGCACAGAATGAGCTTTTGCCATCATAAAAAAACGCGACTAAAAAGCCGCGTTCTCACAATTTGCTGGAAATATTTCCTTAGCTGTTCTCTTTGATCCAGCCTTCTAGTTCTGACTTGGAACAACTGCCCACTTTCATGGCCGCTACTTCACCGTCCTTGAACAAAAGCATCGTCGGAATACTGCGCACGCCAAAACTGGTCGGCACATTAGGATTCGCATCAATATCCATTTTAGCAATGGTAAGACTATCACCCATTTCGCCGGAAATCTGGTCAAGAATCGGGGCAATCTGCTTGCAGGGACCACACCATTCTGCCCAAAAATC
>JAGLJX010000349.1 GCA_023142175.1 Emcibacter sp. | reverse complement strand
ATAATCCGGTAAGTGTTGCCCATCTGGTAATCTTGCGGTGCCAGAATAAGGGCGTAATACAGACCAAGCGCGAACAGAATGATGGTCAGCCCTGTGGTCCAGGGCAGAAACATATTACTTAGCCGCATGAAGCGGGCAGGATTGGCGAACTTATGCATAAAAAAGGTCTATAGGTTACTTAACATTTTATCAAGTTAATTAGCGTTGTCTTCATCGTGTTTTACGGTGCTTTCATCGCAAATAAATTGATATTTATCAAGTAACACTTTCTTGTATAGGGGTTATGAAAAAATTAAAAAGACCCATAAAGCTGGCTGTTGGCTGGTTATTCGTTCTGATTGGCATAATTTCGGCTCCCCTGCCGCTGCCTTTGGGGCAATTGCTTGCCCTTGTTGGTTTAAGCCTATTGGTATCGGAAAGCTATTCCATCCGCATGTTTACCCGTAAATTGCGCCGCAATTATCCCCTTATCAGCCGGATGATGGATAGGGTTAAACCCTATGTGCCGGGATTCCTGAAATCTACCATTGAAGATACGGACCCAAAGCATTTAAAAACTGTTTGATTTTTATTGATGGGGGGAACTATCGTTCGCTACTCGCTCACTACTTGAGCTTCCCCCTTGTTGGTGTTCTATCCGAAAAGGACACCGTAACCGAAGCCCATTAAGGGCTGAGGCAAGGCCGACTGGCCGCCCGATCTTATGCGAGGAGGGGGAGCACCCACGGTGCGGGGGAGTTATCCCCCATCAACAAAAAAACTTATTCTAAACCAGACCGGATAGCTGCGGCGGCGGCCCAAGGGGCGATGGCGGCACTGAACAGGGTGAATCCTGCCAGTAGCATCATATGTTCCATGATGGGATAGCCGCCGATGGCTGCCTTGACCGCCAGTACACCGAAGATGAGAACCGGAATATAGAGCGGTAATATCAGCAGGGATAATAATACCCCGCCGCGCTGGAGTGTTACAGTTAGGGACGCCCCGATTCCGCCGATGAAACTTAACGCCGGCGTACCGATCAGCATGGTATAGATTAGGGCTGAGAAGCCCTGCTCCGGTAAATTCATCATAATGCCCAGAATGGGTGCTATGATAATTAGCGGCAGGGACGTGGTCAGCCAGTGTGCGATGCATTTGGCCATGACCACAAGTTCTAATGGTACGGGGCTTAAGACAAACTGATCCAGCGATCCGTCCTCATAATCGGACTGGAACATGCGGTCCAGTGATAACAGGCATGACAGAAGGGCCGCGACCCAGATCACGCCAACGGAAACCCGCTGCAGAATATTTTGTTCCGGGCCGATGGCAAAGGGGAACATGGTTACCACCATGACAAAAAATCCCATGACCATGGTTGTTGTGCTGCCGTGGCGCATGGACAGGCGTACATCCCGTGCGATGATGGAAAGGGTAAGGCCTATCATAGCAAGTCCTCCTGCCAAGTGGTCGGGACGCGATAGGAAAAATCCGATATATTCAATGTTGAGCTTTTAGCTGGATCTAGCCCAAGTTCGATATGGGTGGCCGCGATGATTCGACCCCCTGCGGTCAAATGGTCATTCATAAGACCTGCCAACAATTCAACCCCGGCGCTGTCCAGTCCGACCGTGGGCTCATCCAACAGCCAGAATTTTGCCGGATGACATAATACCCGTGTAAGGGCCGCCCGTCTTGCCTGTCCCGATGACAGGTAGCATACTGGCAGATCGAGACAATGATCGATGCCGATTTTAACGGCTTCCTGTCTGACGTCGCCGTCATGATGTTCCATATTGGCCCAGAAGGCGAGATTCTCAGCCACGGTCATTTCCGGCTTCATGCCGTTTTTATGGGCCAGATAACAGATATTTCTGCTGATCCAGTCTCTATCACCAAGGATATCGTGATCATCATAAGAAATCTCACCATTCTGGGCAGGTAGAAGACCGGCAATGATTTTCATCAGGCTTGATTTGCCCGATCCATTGGCACCACTTAAAATAAGCGCACGTCCCATAGGCAGTTCAAAGCTCAAGTCTGAGAAGACCGGCCTGTCGCCCCTGATACAGGTAAGGTTATGCCCCAAAAGAACATTACTTGAAGTTTCGCTCACTGAAAAATCCACATTTTATTTTCAGGAAGCTATAGCACTTATTTAGGAGGGCGGGTACTAGATAGTTCCCCCATCAACCACAAAACCAAGAAATTTATAAATTTCTTGGTAATAGGCGTCCAGCAGAGATCAGTAATATGGAGGCTAGACTGAAGATAGCGGTTCCGGCGACAATTTCACCCACATGGCCGGTCCAGCTTGCTACCGTTTCAGCACTATTAGCGCCAGTGGTGGCAAAAATTAGGAATGTGCTGATCATCAGGAATGGCAGAGTGATTTTAGACCATGGGAAATTCTGCCAGATGCGCGGCTGAGATGCGGCGATTGCGGTGGTTGGATAATATTGCTTTCTCATGACTATTCCTTCTGGTTTTCAATCTGATAATAGGAATATAGGCGGCCAATAAGGTTTTACTTTGGCCTAAAAAAGGTAATTTATGGGCGAAT
>JAGLJX010000348.1 GCA_023142175.1 Emcibacter sp. | reverse complement strand
ATCACCGTAATCCTCGTTCCACAGAACGCCTGATGACATTTGAAGCACATCGCGAACCGGAACCCCTGCGTAACCCGTCCCTGTCATTTCCGGCAGGTATTTTTCCACAGGCGCATCAATATCAATCAGGCCGTCATGAACCGCAATACCGAACAGGGTCACGGTGAAGGATTTTGCCATTGACCATGAAATGCGCAGGTCGTTCTCATTCGTGCCTTGGTAATATTGCTCAAAGTTGATCTTGTCATCCTTGATTACCAACAGGGCAGTGGTGGCGCGGCGGTTCAGGAACTCATCGGTGGTGAGGGTTGTGCCTTTGTAAGCAAAACTATCTGGCAAATCACTTGGAGCGCTGCCAAAGGTGAAGACAGGGCCAGAGCGTTTCACCGGATTAGACAGGAAAACCTCATCCATATGGGAGAAATTATGCACGATCTTGTCTTCATCAAACAGGGTCATTGTGCCATAGAGCCGGTTGGCCTGTTCATGATTAAAAGCAACGATTACGGCAAAGACCAGAAGTGCAAAAAACAATGATGCTCCGGTAATTCTCAAAATTTTACTCATTTTCCCCATTTCCCTCCGGTTTGATCCAACGTAATACAGGTTTTCGCGCTGCCAAGGTTTCATCAAGTCTTCTCAGGGGCGCGAGATAGGGCGCACCACTGAATAATTCCTTATTGCCCGCCTTGGCTTCCGCGACCAGATGGCGTAAAGAGCCGATAAACTGGTCGAGGGACTGTTTGCTTTCGCTTTCTGTGGGCTCAATCAGCATGGCACCGTGAACCACCAGCGGGAAATACATGGTCATGGGATGATAGCCCTCATCAATCATGGCCTTGGCAAAATCCAGTGTGGCAATGCCGGAACCGTTAAGGAACCTGTCATCAAACAGACATTCATGCATACACGGCCCATCAAAGCTCGCTGTCATCACATCGGAAAGTGACGCCATGACGTAATTTGCATTCAATACACTGTCTTCCGCCACACGGGCAAGCCCGTCTGATCCGTGAGACATCATGAAGGCCAAAGCGCGGATATTCATGCCCATCTGCCCGTGAAAAGCGGTCATGCGGCCAAAGCTGTCGGAACCTTCTTCCAGATGTTCCACCAGAGAGAAACCATCTTTTCCATGAACCACATAGGGTACTGGCGCGAAGGGGGCCAAGGCTTCTGACAACACAACCGGACCCGCACCGGGGCCACCGCCGCCGTGGGGGGTGGAGAAGGTCTTATGCAGGTTGATATGCATGGCATCCACACCCAGATCACCGGGCCGAACCTTGCCGACAATGGCATTGAAATTAGCCCCGTCGCAATAGAAATAACCACCAATATCGTGGATAGCCTCGGCAATCTCGATTACATCGCGCTCAAAAAGGCCGCAGGTATTGGGATTGGTCAGCATGATCGCTGCCACATCGGGGCCAAGTGCATCCTTAAGCGCGGCGAGGTCAACATGACCGTCTTCGGTGGCCGGTATGGATTTAACTTTATAGCCACAAAGGCTTGCGGTCGCCGGATTGGTGCCATGAGCTGATTCAGGGGCGAGCACGATAGAACGGTTCTCTCCGCGCTTGTCTAGCGCGGCCCGAATAGCCATCAGGCCGCAAAGCTCACCATGTGCGCCAGCTTTGGGTGACATGGCAATGGCGGGCATTCCGGTCAGGGTTTTCAGCCAATGGGCCAACCTGTCCATAACTTCCAACGCACCCTGCACGGTTGAGAGCGGTTGCAGGGGATGAATGTCACCAAGACCCGGAAGGCGGGCGACCTTTTCATTGACCCGTGGATTATGCTTCATGGTGCAGGAACCCAGCGGATACAGGCCCATATCAATGGCATAATTCATCCGGCTCAGGCGGGTGTAATGGCGCATGGCTTCCGGCTCTGATAATCCGGCAAGGCCAATTTCATGGCCCCTTGTCAGACCGCCAAGGCGATCTTTAAATTCACCAACTTCTTCCAGATCAACGCCTGTGCGTTCCGTATCGCCGATTTCGTAAATCAGCAATTCACCCTGTTCCAGTCCCTTGTTCCCACTATGGGTGGTGAAGCTGTCTTGTGATAGCTCAGTTAAATTGACGATGTCTGTCTGACGTCCTTGTTTGTTAAGCATTGATCAGCTCCTTCAGTTCGCTGACCAGTCGGTCCACATCCTCTTCCGTCACGGTTTCTGTCACCGCCACGAGCATCTGGTTCTTCAGGCTCGCATCGTTAGGATAAAGCCTCGACAGGGGAACCCCGCCCAGAATTTGCTTGGCTGTCATATTTTCTATGGCCTCTGTTGCATCTATTGGCAGAGAGACGGTGAACTCGTTGAAGAAACTGTCATTCAGCACCTCAACCCCGTCAAGGGTGGAGAGTTTATCGGCCAGCTTCACTGCTTTACTATGATTGAGCCGCGCCAGATGGCGGAAGCCTTTTTCACCGAGCAAGGTCATATGAATGGTGAAGGCCAATGTGCAAAGCCCCGCATTGGTGCAGATATTACTAGTGGCCTTTTCCCGTCGGATATGTTGTTCGCGGGTGGACAGGGTAAGTACATAACCGCGCTTGCCGTCGCCGTCCACGGTTTCGCCGCACACCCGACCCGGCATGGTGCGCACCAGTTTCTGGCGGGTGGCGAAAAGCCCGACATAAGGCCCACCAAAGCTCAACCCATTGCCGATGCTCTGTCCTTCGCCGACTACAATATCCGCGCCCATGGAACCGGGCGAACGCACCGCGCCCAAGGACACGATTTCGGTAACGACAACGACCAGAAGAGCTTTCTTTGCATGGAGTGCATCGGCCAATTTGCTGTAATCCTGCAAATTACCGAAAAAATCAGGATATTGGACAACGACACAATTAGTATCATCGTCAATCTGATCAATCAGGGTGTCTACGCTGTAGGTATCTATTGCATTAACCACAGCGATATCATCAGTATATTTGGTCGCGGTTTTAACCACCTCAATATATTGGGGGTGAAGCGTTCCCGACAGGATAGATTTCTTTTTGCGGGTTGCGCGCCGCGCCATCAATACCGCTTCGCCACAAGCTGTTGAGCCGTCATACATGGAGGCGTTGGCGACTTCCATTCCCGTAATTTGGGCCACCTGTGTCTGAAACTCAAACAGCGCCTGCAAAGTGCCTTGGGAAATTTCCGGCTGATAAGGGGTATAGGCGGTGAGGAATTCACCGCGCTGGATCATATAATCAACGGTGCTTGGCACATAATGACGGTACGCCCCCGCGCCACAGAAGAATGGATGTGATCCGGCGGGGATATTCTTTTCTGCCATATGGCGAAAATTGCGGTCAACCTGCATTTCCGACATATGAGACGGCAGATCAACGGGTTTCTTCAGCAGGGCAGATTTCGGCACATCTCTGAACAGGTCATCAATATGACTGACGCCGATTTTATCCAGCATCTCAGATCGGTCATCATGGCTAAGCGGTAAGTAACGCATTTTATTCCAGTCCTGCT
>JAGLJX010000347.1 GCA_023142175.1 Emcibacter sp. | reverse complement strand
GTTGATGCATGGCAATAATAAATTCGGACTGGCATCGCTGACAAATCTGGATCAATTGCCGCCAAAGGGTGCAATCATAGTGACCGCACCATTGAAAATCGTCCATGGGTCTGGCAGCCCGCTGCGGGTGATCGCCCTAACCTCATAAAGGCACGGTAAATGGCTGAGCGTTCTTTTGCCAAAGAAGTAAAAAAACTGCGTCTTGGTGCGGGGGCGACCTTCCACGGCGAAGGTATTCTTGCGGTAACCAAAGGCCTGCTCCAGTCCGGCGTGGCCTATGTTGGCGGTTATCAGGGCTCGCCCGTATCCCACTTGATGGATGTGCTCGCTGACGCACAGGATATACTTAGCGAGCTTGGCGTACATTTTGAGGCCAATGGCAGCGAGGCCAATGCCGCCGCCATGTTGTCCGCCTCAATCAGCTATCCTTTAAGGGCGGCAGTAACGTGGAAATCTACGGTTGGAACCAATGTGGCATCTGATGCCCTGTCCAATCTGGCTTCTGCCGGTGTCATTGGCGGCACGGTAATTATCATCGGCGAAGATTACGGCGAGGGTGCCAGCATAATGCAGGAACGCTCTCATGCCTTTGCCATGAAGTCTCAGATGTGGCTGATCAACCCAAGGCCTAATCTGCCAAAAATGGTTGATATGCTGGAAAAAAGTTTTCAGCTTTCGGAAGTGAGCAACACGCCATTATTTTTTCAGATGCGTATTCGTGCCTGTCACCTGCATGGTCAGTTTGAGACCAAAGATAATATCAGGCCAAGCTTTACGCTTGCCGATGCTCTTGAAAACCCGATCCGTGAAGCCGACAAGATTATTCTGCCGCCTTTTACCTTTCTTCAGGAAAAGCACAAAATTGAACAACGCTGGCCCGCAGCGGTAAAATTCATTGTGGATAATGGCCTGAATGAAATATTCGATGGACCGCAGGGCGATATCGGCATTATTTTTGAGGGCGGGCTTTATAATGTGGTGATACGCGCCCTACAAACGTTGGGGTTAGCGGATAGTCTGGGCGAAACACAGGTGCCGCTATATGTAATGAATGTGACCTATCCTCTGGTGGATGCAGAACTGGTGAATTTTGCCCGCACTAAAAGAGCCGTACTGATGGTAGAGGAAGGTCAGCCCAATTATATTGAGCAATCTCTGAATAAGATTTTTAATGATGGCGAGCTGACCTGTAAAATTTCCGGCAAGGATGTCTTGCCAACCGCCGGCGAATATAACGGACAGGTGATGACAAACGGCATTGCGGCGTTTCTTAAAAAATATCGACCGGATTTAACCCCGCCGGAAGTTCGCCCGTCCTCTGTGATTGATTTATCCGAATTGAACCAAGCCATTCCGGCCCGGCCACCGGGATTATGTACCGGCTGCCCGGAGCGGCCATTTTTCGCCGCCATGAAGATGCTGGAAAAAGAATATGGCGAAATTCATATCTCGGCAGATATTGGATGCAACTCATTTGGAACCCTGCCCCCGTTCCAGATCGGCAATACCATCATGGGCTATGGTCTTGGTGCCGCAAGTAACGCGGCCTTCAGTTCGGTGCGCGGTAAGCGGGCGATCTCGATCATGGGTGATGGTGGTTTCTGGCATAACGGCCTGACCAGCGGCATTGCCAGTGCGGTTTACAATGACAATGATAATGTTTTTATCATTGTGGATAATGGCTATGCGGCGGCCACAGGCGGGCAATATATCCCATCATCAACCAGAAGCCTGAAGCAGAACGAGCAGAAGGCCCGCATACAGAACGCGGTGCAGGGGGTCGGGGTCAAATGGGTGCGGACAATACACTCATACGACATCGGCGATGTCAAAGCGCTGGTACGGGAGGCCATGACGTCATCACATTACGGCCCCAAGGTTATTGTGATCGAGGGCGAATGTATGCTGAACCGACAGCGGCGGGAAAAGCCCCTTAAATCCCAAAATATAAAATCAGGCCTACGGGAAGTGAAGGCCCGCTTTTATGTGGAAGCGGAAACCTGCACCGGTGATCATGCCTGTATCCGCCTGTCCGGTTGTCCATCGCTGACCATCAAACCTTCGCCTGATATCCTGCGCGAAGATCCGGTGGCTTATGTGGATAATTCCTGTGTTGGCTGCGGTGTTTGCGGCGATAATGCCCATGAAGCTGTGTTATGCCCGTCTTTTTCGCGAGCAGAACTTATCTTCAATCCAAGCCTATGGGACCGGATAAAAAATTCTGTGCGCCAAGGGGTCATCGGATATCTGCAAAGACGGACGGATCGGAAACGGGCGAGGGTGATGTTATGACAAGACCAATTACCATCGTAATTTCAGCCCTTGGTGGACAGGGCGGCGGGGTGTTGACCAACTGGCTGGTTAATATGGCGGAACAATGCGATTATTTTGCCCAGTCTACTTCCGTTCCGGGCGTAGCACAACGCACCGGTGCGACCATTTATTATCTGGAAATATTTCCTAAGGCCGAGACTAAAAACATCCCGCCGGTCATGGCTTTGATGCCCATGCCGGGCGATGTGGATATTCTAGTGGCGGCAGAGCTTATGGAAGCGGGCCGCGCCGCGCAGCGTCAACTGGTTACACGAGATAAAACCACCCTGATTGCTTCCACCCACCGGGTTTTTTCCATCGCTGAAAAAATGGCTATGGGCGATGGCACCGGCGACAGTGATGTGGTGATCAGGGCAATGGGCAAGGCGGCGAAGGAATTTATTGCCTTTGATATGGAAAGCCTTGCTGCGAGTATGAATTGCGTGATCAGCTCCATAATGTTCGGCGCGATTGCCGGGTCCGGCAGGTTGCCGTTTGCGCGGGAAAAATTTGAAGACGCCATCCGCGCCGAAGGCAAGATGGTTGAAGCTAATCTGAAAGGATTTGATGCGGGCTACAGGGCCGCAGAAAAACCCTATGAGCCAAAAAAACAGATACAATCCTTTGCCGGGAAAATCACGGGTCACGCCAATAGCAAGCAAGCAGAAGCGCTAATCGAACGGATCAACGCATTACCGGAAGTGGTGCAGGAATTTGCTTATGCAGGGGCAAAAAAACTTCTGGATTATCAGGATATTGATTATGCGGTGCAATATTTGACTATCGTGGAAAGCTTTGCCGCAAAAGATAAAGCCCCCCATGTATTAACCCATGAGCTGGCGCGGTATCTAGCACTATGGATGGCCTTTGATGATGTGATCAAGGTGGCGGACATTAAAACCCGGTCTGCGAGGGTGCGGAAATACCGCGCAGAGGTTCGGGCCAAACCGGAGCAGATTATACACATGGTAGAATATATGCATCCGCGTCTGGAAGAGATTATCGGCACGCTGCCGGTGCCGATGGCGAAGTTGGTTCAAAAGTCGTCTTTTCTCACATGGTTCTTTAAAAAATTCACCGGACCACGCCTCTCTGACACCACAAAAATTTCATCCTTCCTGATGCTTTATTTTATGGCATCTCTTCGCAGTATTAGGCGTAAGACGTTACGCTATGATCAGGAGCATACTCATATCACGGGCTGGCTGAACCAAGTGGGTCACGCTCTTGAGGTTGATTATGATCTGGCGGTGGAGATTATCCGTTGCCAGCGCCTGATCAAGGGCTACGGCGAAACTCATGCACGGGGTCTGGGTAATTTCAAGGCCATCATGGCGGTTATTGACCGGGGACAGGTCACGGCCGGTAAGGTAGGTGATATGCGAGAGGCAGCGCTTGCAGATGATGAGGGCAAGGCCCTGAAACAGTTGTTTGCCGCTTAGGCCAGCAGGGCGATGGTGACTTTATTGACCACGAAGGCCGCGCCGTAAGCCAGCGCAAAAAGATAACCTGTCATAAAGCCAGTCCAGGCCCAGCTGTTGGTTTCACGACGGACGGTGGCGAGGGTCGCGAGGCACTGTGGCGCAAAGACATACCATGCAAGGAAAGCAAAGGCAGTCGGCAAAGACCAGCTGTTCTGGATCACGGCGCGCAAACCCTGTTCAATCTGATTTTCATTACCCTGCAACGCATAGACCGTGCCCAAGGCACCAATGGCAACCTCACGGGCAGCCATGCCGGGGATCAGGGCAATGGATATTTCCCAGGTGAAGCCAATCGGTTCAAATATATATTGCAGATAGCGGCCAAGGGTTCCGGCATAGCTGTAATAAATATCAGGCTCCGTGGCGCCAAGTGGTTTTTTCGGATATTGCGCCAGTACCCATAGGCCAATGGCGGAATAAAGAATGATCGTCCCAGCTCTTTTGAGGAAGATGCGCGCCCGCTCCCACAGATTTATCAGCAGATGTTTCAGCACCGGCAATTGGTATTTGGGAAGCTCCATCAGGAAGGGTTGCGCGACACCTTTGGTCAGGGTCATTTTCAAAACAGCCGCAACCAGCAGCGCACTGACAATAC
>JAGLJX010000346.1 GCA_023142175.1 Emcibacter sp. | reverse complement strand
AGGATATAGGCATAAACCGCAATCAAAAAGCCCACGACCATAACAACAAACGGTGCCGCCACGACCCAACCGGGTACATGATGCGCTGCTTCCATAACATTATGGCCCACGTCTTTCAGGAACAGGGCAGAACCCCAGAAATCTTCGTAATTATGACCGACAAAATGTTCCTTGAACAGATATCCGGCAGCAATCGCCCCCGCAGCAAGAACATACAAAGGCATGATCATCCATTTTCCACTTTCATGGATATGGTTCTGTACAGATTTGCTAGCCCGGCTCTCACCAAAGAAAGTCATGAAAATCAAACGCCAGCTATAGAAGGATGTGAGCAACGCCGCCGCGATACCCATGGCAAAAGCATAGCCCCCCATAGACGAGCCAGAGGCAAAGGCTGATTCAATGATCATATCCTTGGAATAATATCCGGCAAGGAACGGAAAACCGGTCAGAGCCAGAGTGCCGATGAGCATTAAATAGAATGTCGCCGGAATTTTCTTACGCAGGCCACCCATTTTCCGCATGTCCTGCTCATCGCTCATGGCATGGATCACAGAACCGGAGCCTAAGAACAATAATGCTTTAAAGAAGGCATGAGTGAACAGATGGAAGATTGCCGCCCCATAAGCCGATACGCCAAGCGCAAAGAACATATAGCCAAGCTGTGAGCAGGTGGAATAGGCGATGACCCGCTTGATGTCATTCTGTGTCGTGCCGATGGTTGCAGCAAAGATCGCGGTTGATGCCCCGATGAAAGCGACAAAAGCCAGAGCATCAGGCGAGAATTCAAAGATAGGAGAACAACGCGCCACCATAAAGACACCCGCAGTCACCATGGTCGCCGCATGAATGAGCGCAGACACAGGGGTCGGCCCTTCCATAGCGTCCGGCAACCAGGTATGCAGGCCAAGCTGGGCTGATTTACCCATGGCGCCAATGAACAGCAGGATACAGATCGTTGTGATCAGATCCAGATCCATCCATAAGAAATGAATTGTCTGACCCTGAAGGCCCGGAATAGCGGCAAATACAGTTTCAAAATCAACCGCACCCGTCACCATATAGATGGCAAAAATGCCCAAGGCAAAACCAAAGTCCCCAACCCGGTTAACAAGGAAAGCCTTGATAGCCGCCGCACAGGCAGAAGGTTTCTTATACCAGAAACCAATCAGGAGATAAGACGCAAGGCCCACCCCTTCCCATCCGAAAAACATCTGGATGAAGTTATCCGCCGTTACCAGCATCAGCATGGCAAAGGTGAAAAAGCTCAGGTAGGCCATAAAGCGCGGCTTATGGGGGTCGTGGCTCATATAGCCAATGGAATAGATATGAACAAGACAGGAGACGGTATTAACCACCACCAGCATCACCGCTGTTAAGGTGTCAATTTTGAAGCCCCAGTTGAAGCTGAGATCACCGGACGTTATCCAGTTCATGATCGTCACATGATCAACGGTATGACCCAGAGCAATCTGGAAAAATACGATCCAGGACAGAACCGCAGACAGAACCAACGCACCGCAGGTTACAAACTGTGAGCCTTTATCGCCAAGCTGTCTGCCGAATAATCCGGCTATGATGGCGGCAAGGAGTGGCCCGAAAACAATTATCTGATACATATTATGACTTATCCTTCCATCAGATTTATGTCTTCAACCGCGATCGTACCGCGGTTTCGATAATATATGACGAGGATAGCAAGTCCGATGGCTGCCTCCCCCGCCGCAACCGTCAGGATGAACATGGTGAATATCTGTCCAACCATGTCATGCAGGTACGAAGAAAATGCGACAAAGTTGATATTGACCGCCAGTAGAATAAGCTCCACCGACATCAGGATAATAATCACATTCTTTCTATTCAGAAAAATGCCGAAGATGCCAATGGTAAACAACATGGCCGCAACGGTCAGATAATGCGCGAGTCCGATTTCCATTTCTTTTCCCTACCCTAACCCTTGTCCGGGTTTAACCTTTACAATTTCGAAGGCCTCTTCACGACGCCTCATAACCTGTTTGTTGATATTCTGTTTCTTGACACCGGGACGCTTGCGGTGGGTGAGCACGATGGCTCCGATCATCGCCACCAGCAGGATCAGGCCCGCCATCTGAAACAGGAAGATATATTTAGTATAAATCAAACTGCCGAGTGCCTCGGTATTTGACATTTCAGTCAATGCCGGAATGGCAGTCGCCGGGTCCGTTATCACCGGATCACCAAGCCCCCAACCCATTCCCACAAGAACAAGTTCAGCCAGCAATACCAGACCAATCAAGCCACCAACGGGCAGATATTTCTGAAACCCTTTGCGCAGCTCGCTGTAATCAATATCCAGCATCATCACCACAAACATGAACAACACCGCAACCGCGCCCACATAAACGATCACCAGTATCATGGCGACGAATTCAGCGCCCAACAGGACAAATAGCCCCGCAGAGTTAAAGAAGGCCAGAATGAGATACAAAACGGAATGCACCGGGTTCCGGCTCGAAATCACCATGATCGCGGAAAATACCGTGATACCGGCGAAAAGATAAAAGCATAAAGTATAAATCATATTTCCTACCTATATGGTGCATCAAGTTTAAGGTTTGTGGCAATTTCCTGTTCCCACATATCACCATTTTTCAACAGCTTGTCTTTGTCATAAAAAAGCTCTTCGCGGGTTTCGGTGGCAAATTCAAAATTCGGCCCTTCCACAATGGCTTCCACCGGACAGGCTTCCTGACAATAACCGCAGTAAATACATTTGGTCATGTCGATGTCATAACGTGTGGTGCGTCGTGTGCCATCATCGGCAACGGCGGCTTCAATGGTTATGGCCTGTGCCGGACAGATCGCCTCGCATAATTTACAGGCAATACAGCGTTCTTCACCGTTTGGATAACGACGCAATGCGTGTTCGCCCCTGAAACGCGGGCTAAGTGGCCCCTTTTCATAAGGATAATTGATGGTTGCTTTTGGCCGGAACATATAGCGGAATGTCAGCCACATGGC
>JAGLJX010000345.1 GCA_023142175.1 Emcibacter sp. | reverse complement strand
GTTAAGGGCAAATGCAACAAGTGGTAAAAGCTAATGTTAGTCATTTTGGTTTTCTTTTTTAGTTGGTGGGGGATAACTCCCCCCCCTCGTATTAACTCGGGCGGCCGGTCGGCCTTGTCTCGCTTGCGCTCATGGGAATTAATCTTCGTAATTGTTGCGTACCAACTGATCCAGAAGACGCACGCCGTATCCGGTGGCGCCCCGGTCTGCCACGTCTGAACTTTCGGTTTTCCATGCGGTTCCGGCAATATCAATATGAACCCACGGCACATCATTGACATAGCGTTGTAAAAATTGCGCGGCGGTGATGCTTCCTGCATATTTCCCACCTATATTCTTCATATCGGCAATTTTGGAATCAATCATCTTGTCATAAGCCTTGCCAATGGGCATCCGCCATACGGGCTCATCAACATCTTTACCGGCTCTGGTCAGGTTTTCGCATAACTCATCATTATTAGAAAATATTCCGGCATATTCATGGCCCAGTGCTACTAGCATAGCTCCGGTCAGGGTCGCGAGGTCGATCATAAATTTTGGCTTGAAACGGTCTTGTGTATACCAGAGCGCATCGGCCAGAACCAAACGGCCCTCGGCATCAGTATTGATCACTTCGATGGTTTGACCGGACATACTGGTCACCACATCTCCGGGGCGTTGCGCGGTGCTGGACGGCATATTTTCCACAAGTCCGACAACCCCGATGACATTAACTTTGGCATTGCGTCCAGCCAGTGCCTTCATGGCGCCGACAACGGCGGCGGACCCGCCCATATCAAACTTCATATCCTCCATACCGGCTCCGGGTTTCAGGGAAATACCGCCCGTATCAAACGTAACCCCCTTGCCGACAAAGGCGATAGGTTGCTCATCACCATTATCCGAGCCATTCCAATGCATGATCACCAGATGGGATTCGCACGCACTGCCCTGCCCGACACCGAGCAAGGCTCCCATGCCCAATTCTTCCATTTCGTCTTCGGTCAGCACTTCCACATCAATACCAAGCGTGGATAATTCCTTGATCTTTTCAGCATAGCTTTCCGGGTAAATAACATTGCCCGGTTCCGTTACCAGATTACGGGCGAACTGAACCCCATCAGCAACCGCGTCAAGTCCCGCAAAAAGCTTTTGTGCGTTTGATCCCGCATTAGACATGAGGGATACGCTGATCACAGAGGGTTTTTTAACATCTTCTTCCTTGGTGAAATATTTATCAAATCGATAACGGCGCAGGCGAATACCAAAAGCCAGATTAGCGGCAAATTCGGCCCCTGAAATATTGGCTTTTTTCGGCACATCCGCCGCGATGGAAATGCTCTCATCACCAGACGAAATGAGCTTGGCCATTATTTTGCCGCCAATTTTCTGAACTTTCACTTCATCAAGCTCGCCCTCGTCCCCCAAACCGACAACAAGCACACGATTAATGTCCAATGCCACCGGCGCAACGAGATCAATTACCTGACCGAACTTTCCTTCGAAATGTCCAACCTCCATGGCACGGGTCACAAGACCTTCTGTTGCCTTGTCAATTTTTATGGCTGTAGCCGATAATTCACGGTCTGCAAAAGCAAAGACCACATGAGCATCGGAAGTGGGAAGACTGTTCTTGATAAATTTAATATTCATTATTGCCTCAATTATGTCCAAGTATATCTATAGTGATTGATACTGCTGCAAATGTGATTGTGCAAGTGTAAAATCTTAGCTATTTTTGGACTATTTTGCAGTGAAGCGCAAATAACTATAGGCAACAAAAAGAAAAGTATGTAAATAACGCATATGGGAAGAAAATTAATCCTCACCTGCTTGTTATCAGGAGCATTATTATCTGTATCTTCATTGGATGGTCTATCTTATGAGGGCGGACTGCTTAATGTTGCATTGCCGAGCTTGCAAAAAAAGATTAACTTTTCCGCTAGTCAGGTCGAATATGACAGCGTTAAAGGACTGATTACTGCCACCGGCGACGTCACTCTATTTCAGGACAACAATGTTCTTAAAGCCGATAAAGTTATCTTTAACCGTAATACGCAAGAAGTGATCGCCACCGGAAATATCAGCCTTCGGGATGGCAATGGTAATATTATGTTTCTGGAAGAAACGGCCCTGACCGATGGTTTTAAAGACGGATTCATTCGTAATGTAAGGGTTTTATTTTCCGATGATGGTCATCTCGTAGCGCAGGAAGGCGCGCGCAAAGGCGGCAACACCACCTTTAAAAAAGCTGCCTATTCCCCCTGCGAAATCTGTAATACGGACGGGATGAGAAAGCCGTTATGGCAGATTCGCGCGGATGAAATCACCCATGATCAGGGTAATAAGGTTATCCGGTATAAAAATGTCATATTAGAAGTGGCCGGTGTGCCAATTTTCTATACACCCTATTTTTCCCACCCTGATCCTTCTGTTCATGCCGCATCTGGTTTTTTGACACCAGAATTTTCCACCTCGTCGGAGCTTGGGGTTTTTGTGACAGTGCCCTATTATTTTAATCTGGCCCCGCATAAAGACATTACGCTAGAGCCTTTAATCACAACTAAAGAAGGCATTGTTATGGCGGGAACATATCGCCAACACACCGGCAATGGTCAGTTTTTTATCAAGGGTTCCGTCACCAATGCCATCGACCAGGACATTGATCAGATTGATATAGGCGACCGGGAGGTTCGAGGGCATTTCTTTTCCGGTGGTAAATTTGACCTTGATACCCTGAAATTTGCCGGCGATAAATGGCAATGGGATTATGCTATGCGCTGGGTCAGCGATGATACATACCTCCGGCGGTATTATCAGGACCGTTCAGATGTTCTGGAAAGTCATGTCCGGGTTGAAAATTTCACAAACCGCAGCTATTTCACAGCAGGCGTATATGGCTTTAAGGGACTCGATGAAGAAGATGACAGTTCCACAACAGGCCATGCCCTGCCCGCATTCGATCTGAATATAGCCACCACTCCCGGCAAGTGGGGCAACCAGTTTACTGTGGATGCAAGCGGTGTGGCGATTGTTAGGACTGGCGGGCTGAATTCACAGCGTATAAGCCTTAAAGGGGCGTGGAAACTACCCCTAAAAACCAGGTTAGGGGATTTTTATACCATCACTGCCAGCGTTCGGGGCGATGCCTTTAACATCAGTTCAGCAGAAAAACAGGATCAACCCATTCACGGCGGCAAGGATGGTTCTTACACCAGACTTCTACCAAAATTTGCCATCGACTGGAAACTGCCGTTCATTAAGAACGGAGAATCAACGCAACAGATTATAGAACCTTTGGTATCAATTATTTTTGCGCCAAATGATAAAAACACCCCTGATATTGTCAATGAAGACAGCCGGAATTTCGAATTTGACGAAAATAACCTATTCAGTCACAACCGCTATAACGGTTATGATAAATGGGAATCTGGCACGCGGGTTAATTATGGCGTCCGCTATTCCCTCTATTCCGCAAAGGCTACCGTCATTGCCACCATTGGGCAGAGCTTTCGGCTGCAATCATCCGAAACCTTCCCTATAGGATCAGGCTTTGAAGGAAAATCATCGGATTTTGTTGGCCGTATGGACCTGACCCTTGGTGATTATATTGATTATGTCCACCGTTTCAGACTGGATAAAGACAGCCTCAGGCTGCGCCGTAACGAAATGATTTTATCCGGCGGCACCAAGAAAGTCAGAGTTTCAGTGCGCTTCCTTGATCTTGATAGAGAAACCACGGACCTCACCAATACCGAGCTTGAAAATATTAAAGAGTTCGGAACTGGGTTTCAATATCTGGTTACGGATCGATGGACCGTTCATGGGAGTTGGGTTCATGATTTACTAAAAAATGACACAATTTCCTATGATGCTGGTATAAAATACAAGAATGAGTGTCTGGAATTTGGCTTGGGCTTTGAAAGGCGGTTAACATCAGACAGGGATATTACCCCATCAAGTACAATCCACTTAAGGTTGGTGCTAAAACATCTGGGATAATTTGCCTTTTGATTTTTCAGATATTTACCAGTATATTTCCCGACAATACACAGGTATAGATGTATCGTAAAATTTAAGAGTTGGATCAAGGTTAGCTATGAATAAATTAAATCGCAACTTTATTGCAGTACTAAAAAGATTAGGCTTGGCTAGTATCATAAGCAGTTTTTTGTTATCTCCGGTGAGCAGTTTTGCGCAGCAGTCAGATAACACTAAGCAGCTTAGTGATGTGCAGCAAATCGTTGCCGTCGTTAACGACAGCCCCATATCACTCTATGACCTGAAACAACGGGTGTTATTGTTTATGATGTCATCGGGCCAGCAACAATTTAGCGAACAGGATCAAAAGTATTTGAATCAACAGGGCCTGCAAAGTCTGGTTGATGACAAATTAAAAGTTCAGGAAGCTGAAAAATATAAAACTGTCATCAGCAGGGGAGAAAAGGAACAATCCTTCACATCATATGCGCAGCAGTTGAGGATGACCTCCAAACAATTAGAGGTACAATTAAATAAAGTCGGCATCCGTAAAGAATCTATGTACCATCAGATAGAGGCCAGTTTGGCATGGGATCAAGTAGTTGGGGGGCTTTTAATGCCTCAGGTCAGCATTAGTGATGAAGAAATCTATTTGATTCTGGATCGGATGACAAACAACAAGGGACAGTTGGAATATCACCCTCTGGAAATTTTTCTTTTGGTTTCTGAAAATGAAAAAAGGGAAGAAATCCGCAATGCCGCTCATCAGATAGTGGGACAACTAAAAAAGGATATTTCTTTTCAGCAGATGGCACGCCAATATTCACAATCAACCACATCTGCTGTGGGCGGTGATTTGGGATGGCTTATGGAATCTCAACTTAATTCAGAAATTTTCACAACACTCAAAACAATGGAAACAGGTGATATTTCAGATCCCGTAGAAACAGAAGACGGTTTTTATATCCTTCAACTGGCGGGGAAGAGAAAAATCCTGACGCCTAGCGAAACAGATACACGTGTTGATTTACAACATATGTTCTTTGAATTTTCCGAAAATACCCAAAGTGATAAACTGGATGTGTTGAAGAATTTTATTACGACGGAATCTGCAAAGATTGAGAGCTGCGAAAATCTCGCGGATCAAGGCAAAAAAATCGGGGCAAAAGAAACCGGAAGTCTTGGCAATCTCGCAATTTCAGATCTGCCAAAGCCACTGCAAAAAACAATTCTAGACCTTGAGGTTGGTCGTGCATCCAGCCCCCTTAAGGAAGATACCGGCTTCCGTATATTTGTACTTTGTGGAAAAGAGGCGGCTGTAATTAAGCTTCCGGACTATGATAGCGTAGAGGGGCAACTGTCTCAGCAACGGGTTGGACTCATTGCCAGGCGTCACCTTAGGGATCTTCGCCGCGATGCCATTATCGACTATAAATAACCAAAAACCGCTCCCCTTTGCTATCTCCATTGGGGAGCCATCCGGCATTGGGCCCGAAAGCATACTGAAAAGCTGGGCGGCACGAAATGAGCATAAATTACCGGACTTTATCGTTGTCGGCAGCGAGCAGATACTTGCCAAAACCGCCCTGAAATTAGAGATAGATATTCCCCTGCAAGCGGTTTCATCCCTCGCGGAAGTAAGTGATATTTTTCAGACTGCCCTGCCTGTGCTGGATATTGGTCATGATGCTGATTTTGAATTTGGCGCGCCATCAACGCAAACGGCAGCACTGACTATTGGTGCTATTGAAAAATCCGTTGAATTAATCTTTGACCGCCAAGCCGCCGCACTGATAACCGCACCAATACAAAAATCCATCCTGTATGAAGTCGGTTTCACATCTCCCGGCCATACGGAATATCTGGCTGAGTTGTGCAAGAAGAAAACCTCCGCTGCAGAGATTCCGGTAATGATGCTGGTTTCTGATGGGTTGCGTGTTGTTCCCCTGACGATTCATACACCACTTACCCAAGTGGCGAAAACTATCACCCCTGATCTTATTCGCCGAACCTGTGAAAAAATCAATGCATCCCTGATAAAAGACTTTGGCATTAAATCCCCTCGGATCGCCGTTGCCGGATTAAACCCCCATGCGGGCGAGGATGGAACAATGGGGAATGAAGAACAGCTTGTCATTGGCCCGACTCTGGATAGGTTACGAAATAAAGGATTGGACATACAAGGCCCCCTGCCCGCC
>JAGLJX010000344.1 GCA_023142175.1 Emcibacter sp. | reverse complement strand
ACCAGATTTTTTTATTATAAGTTGACGCATCAAAGCGTTTCAGATCATTTCTCATAGTTATTTTCCACCCAAAAATTATATAAACCAATTCACTAATTAATAAATAAGAGGAAACATTTAAGTTAGATTTAAGAATTCATAGAATATGGTTAAAATAAACAGAAAATGTTATCCAATATCACGATTTAACCTTCACGTATGAATAAATTCTGTCGTTATTTCAAGATGCTTCCTGAGGAAATTCATCCCGCCATTCTGCTCTATTTGAAACACGCCCTCTCCTTGCGACAAGTAGTAGACTTATCAACTCGACATCAACATCTGTCATAAAATAATCCGCTTATGGTGGAACAAGTTGGACTAATTGAAGCTATTGCATAAGAGAGTGAATTGACACGCCCATATAGTGCAGCTAAATTCATTGACTGTTGTAGTACTTGTAACTTTAGTATGATTTCCAGAGGATATTGGCAATGACGACATGGACAATAGAACTATCGAGTGATTTTGACAATCTGTCGGATCGCCTTGTTGATGTTTTCCTAGAACATCTGGACGCTGCAATCTGGCATTGGATGCGTTATTTTGATAATATTTCTGATGATGCTGAAATCACACTATATGTGGAATATCAGGATTTATTCGGTGCGCTGGCTGCTGCTGGTTCCGAAAGCGGCATATTCGTTGATACCATTGACGGCGTAAATATATTTGACCTCAGCGTACCCTATGAGCTTAGCACGGGAATAGATATCACTGGCAGCGACCGAGACGCCACCCTGATCATCAGCCCCGACCTTTGGGGGAATATGTCTCAACAGGCGGACCCATATAACCCCGTAGACAGCTCTACATCCGGCTTTGATTTATTGAGCATATTAATTCATGAGATTGGCCATGTTCTGGGTTTTGCCTCTATACCTGACAGTGTTGGTTCCTGGGGCAGTGCAACAGATAAAACGTTTTTTGATACGCAATTAGATGTGAATGGCGACTTAGTGACATTTGCAGGGTTAAATGTAACAAGTATCTTTGGCCCCGTTCAGCTAGACAGCACTGATTTTAGTCACTTTCCATTAGATATAGATACTCAAAGCCCTGCTCTTGCGGACTATAGTTTTGATATCATGATCGGTGAGATTGCCCCCAATGACTTCCTCCTGCTCACGCGCCTTGATCTTGCCGTTATGCAGGATATCGGCTTCTCGCTAAAAGCCCCCACGGCCAATAATGATGCTATCTATGGGTATCACCTCTGGGATGATACGATTAATCTTCTTGGCGGAAATGACATTGGCTTTGGATATTCCGGCAATGACACAATCAATGGCGGTGACGGCGATGACTTAATTAATGGTGGCGCCGGTGCGGATGTCCTGAATGGCGGCGCTGGCATTGATACCGTAGATTTCAGTGGATCACCGTTTGGAGTGATCGTCGATATTGCAACAAATACCACCAGCGCGGGTGATGCCCAAGGTGACATCATCAGCGGCTTTGAAAATATCAAGGGTTCCAATTTTAATGATACCCTCACCGGAGATGCGGGCGCAAATGAACTTTATGGCTTGGCCGGAGACGATACTTTGGTGGGTGGTGATGGAAATGATATATTAGACGGCGGCACTGGAACGGGCGGCGGTTTTGGCGTAGGCGAAGGATCAGACAGGCTTGAAGGCGGCAATGGCGATGACATCCTAAGACACGGAAGCATAATTTTCGCAGGGGCCGGAAATGATACTGTTGAATATTATTACAACAATGTGCTGAATCAAGAATACCATGGTGGTGATGGTATAGACACCTTAATACTGATGAATAATAGTTATATTGACCTTGCCGCGGGAACCATAGGACTTGGCAATAGCGCAGGAGCCCTTACAGGGTTTGAAATATTCGTCGGCGGTGATGGAAGTAATGTTTTTCATGGAAGCGCCTCGGCCGATACTTTCAATGCGGGCGGAGGTAATGATACCGTTCAGGGCCGTGGTGGCGCCGATATTCTCGATGGTGGTGACGGCATAGATAGGCTCACATATGAGGATTCAGCTTCTGGCGTTAATGTTAATCTTTCTACAAATGCGGCCTCTGGCGGGGATGCAGACGGTGATATCATATCAAATTTTGAGAATCTAACCGGCACAGCCTTCGACGATATATTAACAGGAGACAGTTCCTACAATTCAATTTACGCCGGTGCGGGTAACGACATATTGTCCAGCAATGGTAATGACAATGATATTTTTAGCGACTTTCTTTATGGCGAAGATGGTGATGACCTTTTCATCGCGGGCGCGGACAGGGCCACTTATTATGGCGGAGAAGGCAGGGACCGCATTGATTATTCAAATTCAGATGCAGGCGTCTATGTTGATCTTACTACGCAACTATCTTCGGGCGGCTATGGGGATAACGATACCTTTAATTCTATGGAAATGGCGACCGGCTCCAGTCACGCCGACACCCTATTGGGTCTTAATACGGGTGAGTATACTTCCTTTGCCTTTGTTGCAGATCAAACAGAAGACCAACTGCCCGGCATAGGCGGCACCAAAGGGGCCAAACCGGTCAGAACATTCGCAGAAGAGGATGGTTCATACTGGATTATTAGCCAGACGGTTTCTGGTCATAATGAATATAAGATTGCTCATTTTGATACTGATGGAAATATCCTCACTAATTTCACGACCAGATTAGATCCTGATAATGATGTATCTCAAGCTGATTTTATTGTTTTGGACGATGGAAATATCGTCGCTGTCTGGCACGATGTCTGGGAAAATCACATTCAGAAATTCTCCCCGACTGGCGAGCTTATTGGGGACAAAATTATCATTCCCAATACCACTAATAAAGGGGCAGAGATTGCGCTCTTGCCAAATGGCAATTATATCGTCGCCCATGCTAAGAACAACACAATTGATGTCTATACTTTCTCAAGTGAGGGTATTGAAATTGATCATACGCAGACACAGATCAATAGTGCTGAATATGGTTCCGTAGACAGATTAAATTCTATATTAATATTTGAGGACGGGAGTTATGCAGTAGGCTGGGAAGATTATATTGGGGACGGAGTTTACCAATCATTTCTTTTAGGTTTCAACACAGAAGGTGTCGCCTCAGTCGCCCCACAAGAGATTCTTAATTCAGACCCAAGCCATATAGGCGTTTTGGCCAATGGTAATATCTACTCCATAAAATTTATGGCATCCGATCTCTCTCAGGGAACAAATAAACTCCATTTACAGATATATACACCAGATTTTCAAGCCATAGATGGGCCGACTATATTTGCTTATAGTGGATGGACATTTTCTGATTCAATAGCGCTCGCTGATGGTGGCCTTCTTATTGTGGACGGGATTAACGCAACGCGGTTTGATGATTCTGGTCAACTGATCGGCTCATTCACTTTTGGTGAATCAGGCACATTTTATAGCCGTGGCGGTAGATCAGAATTATTATCGGATGGCCGCATCCTCATCACATGGTACCGTGATGAATTTAATAATGACGCCGAAGAAGTTGTCTTTAAAACCTTCACAATTCCTGACCTTGTCAAAGCAGACGGATTTGCCGTAGACAATTTGGATGGCGGTGCGGGAGATGACACTATAATTGGTCGGCGGGGTGACGACATCCTTAATGGGGATAATGGAAATGATACCATTAATGGTGGCGAAGGTGCCGACAATATTAACGGCGGC
>JAGLJX010000343.1 GCA_023142175.1 Emcibacter sp. | reverse complement strand
TTGATATCGCTTCAGCTTATAGCAATTGCTTGGAGCCGTAGACCATGTCGGCCTTCGTGACCTCCTTCATCCACTTCCTGAGTACTTTCAAAGGGTAACCAGACCCGTAAGCGTGACCAATACCATCAGTCTGCCAACCTCCGATCTGGTCAACTATGTCGGCGGGACATTCTACTGCTCTCAGCCTGTCCCTCAGTGAATGCCTGAAGCTATGCATCGTGCATTGTTCTGTGACGTATTCTTTCAACCATTTGCTAAGTGCTGAACTAGCCGAGTTTGCATTTGTCTTGTCGGACTTGTTGTATCGAGGAAAGGCGAACAGCGATTGATCGGTTTGCGATAAGACCTGAAGTGCTGCCCAGCGGGCTATTCCCTCCAGAGGTACGATCCTTTCACTACCTTTCGTCTTCAACCGTCGCCAAGGATGAGGGCGAACTCTCGCAAACAGATTGCGTTCGTCCTTAAATATATCTTCACGCAGTAATCCAGCAACCTCAGCCAACCTCATTCCGGTATCAGAAACCATCGCGACTAGCCAACGCATGTCATCATCAATCTTGCGGCATTCCGATTGCACTATGAGCAAGCCGTCTCGTGGGATTGGGTGCCTATCGGATACACCTGCTTCTCTGTCGTAGTAAACGCTGTTGAACGGGTTTTGCAGAGATAGACCCTGCTCACTGTGAATAGCCCCTAGATTTGTAGACACTTTGCGAGTTATAAAATGGAAGCAAGGAGTTTATAGATTATATGGTACAGCCCCTAAAGTAATTAAAAGCTGGCTTCGCGCCGGAATAGGGAAATTGCGGCGCGAAGATATTTTGATATCCATGACCTTGGTTCACCATAGAGGCTTATTTTGCCTCTGATATGTCCGAGCTCTATGGGAAAGCTATCTTCTATAGGGGATAAAGTAACCCGGAAAACGGCAATTTCTGGAATAAATTGATTATTTTGTTCTCTGACCAGAATGCTACCGCCATAAACACTTGAAAGAATGGGGTCTGGTAATATCCGTGTTGCGTCTGCATCAATTCTGCTGACTGTCAATTTTATTGAGGCAGGAAAACCAGCTTCAGGATAAAAAATACCCCTGTCGCCTAAACGTATTCGGTCAAGTTCCGTTTCCGTAAGATAAGTATCTACCTGCCATTCTTTTGGGGAAAGCACTTCTGCTATGGCTGTATCTCCTGCAAGCCAATCGCCATTATTAATATTCGGGGTTATCCACCTATAAACACCATCATGGGGGGCGCTAAGGGTGTATTTCCTCCGCATGTTTATTAGACCAGAAAGTTCTGCGGCGATTTTGCCCTGCTCTGCCTGAATAACAAATAATTGTTCCCTTAGCTCATCGCGAAGGCCCGCTCTTTGTTGTTGCCAAGTGAGCATCTGCTGTCGTACTTTCGCAGCTAAAATTTCATTATCCAGATCAGGGGTTTCCATTTGGAATAAAAAGTCACCGGCCTTGACTATATCGCCATCAGATATTGAAATATTCTGAATGCGAGCGTCCCCGGGAGTTAAAACCTGCGTAATCTGGGATGGTTTTAACATTCCTTGCCCGCTGACTCTTTTATCCCATGGAATAATGAACAACAAAAACACTAATGAAAAGAAAATCGCCCCTTTCATCCACTGACCAGATTTAAGAAGATTTTTGCGTTCTTTGAACCATGTTTTTAATTCCCGATAGATTGGCATAAAAATAAACCATGATAATTCGATTAAAGCTAATATCTGCCCTAGTGGTTTTGGCATAGTCATATAAATCAGTATAGCAATACCAGTAAACATGATCAAACGATATACCCATGTGAACCATGCAAATATAATTAGAAACCGCTCTCTGCCTTTTGTAAAAAATTCAGGGGCTAACTTGCCTTCGCAAAACAACCATTCTTTCAATTTCCACCGCGCCATTGCGAATGATCGAGCATGTAAATTTGGAATTTGGAGATAATCCATCAAAAGAAAATATCCATCAAAACGCAAAAAAGGAGAGGCATTAATAACAATGGTCGAAACCCATGTGGTACTGGCGAGAAGAAAGGCACTGGTGCGAAGGGGACCGTCCGGCAGCATAGCCCATGAAAGGGAAGCCCAAACAGCAATAAAAAGCTCTACCCTAATACCAGCCGCGCCAACGGCAAATTTATCGCGTTTATTAGAAAGGCGCCAGACGTCATTCACATCCGTATAAGCCATAGGAAACATGACAAGAAAGGCTATTCCCATTGTTGGTACACGACAGTTTTTCCGTTTAGCACTGTAAGCATGGCCAAGTTCATGCAGAAATTTAACAAGCACAAGAGTAACCCC
>JAGLJX010000342.1 GCA_023142175.1 Emcibacter sp. | reverse complement strand
TCACTGGATCAGGCAGGGCCAATTACCAAAACGGTTCGCGATGCGGCGATCATGATGGAAAGTATGGCGAGCTATGATGTGAAGGACAGCACGTCTGTTGAGCGTACGGTTCCTAATTATGAACACGCCCTGACCGGAGATGTTCGCGGTTTGAAGATTGGTATTCCCAAAGAATACCGCATGGATGGCATGCCTGAAGAAATTGAAACGCTGTGGCAACAGGGTATTGCGTGGATGAAGGCCGCCGGTGCCGAGATTATCGACATCAGCCTGCCTCATACAAAATACGCCCTGCCGACATATTATATTGTGGCTCCCGCAGAAGCCTCTTCAAACCTCGCGCGCTATGACGGGGTGAAATATGGCCTTCGGGTAGAGGGTGACAGCCTTGATGGTATGTATAAAAACACCCGTGCAGAGGGCTTCGGCCATGAGGTCAAGCGCCGTATTCTGATTGGGACATATGTGTTGTCCGCAGGATATTATGATGCCTATTACCTGAAAGCCCAGAAGATACGAACATTGATTGCACAGGATTTTGCCAAGGCTTATGAAAAAGTGGATGTAATTCTGACTCCAACCGCGCCGAGTGCAGCCTTTGCTTTGGGTGAGAAAAGCGATGACCCCATTGCCATGTATCTCAATGATATCTTTACGGTTCCGGCGAGCCTTTCCGGACTGCCGGCAATATCCGTTCCGGCGGGACTGAGCAAAGATGCGATGCCGCTTGGGCTACAGATTATCGGACGGGCATTTGATGAAGAAACAGTGCTGAGAGCCGCCCATGCTTTGGAGCATGCCGCGAGCTTTACCACAAAACCCAAAGTATGGTGGGGAGAGAAATAATGGCGAAATATATTCAGGGAGCCACCGGCGAATGGGAAGTTGTTATCGGGCTTGAAATTCATGCTCAGGTAACATCCGAAGCAAAGCTTTTCTCAGGCTCATCAACCAAATTTGGTTCAGAGCCAAACACGCAGGTGAGTTTTGTCTGTAGTGCTATGCCGGGTATGCTGCCGGTCATTAACGAAGAATGTATCCGACAGGCGGTCCGTACCGGGCTTGCTATGGGCTGCAAAATTAATCTGCGGTCTGTGTTCGACCGGAAGAATTATTTTTATGCTGACCTGCCGCAGGGCTATCAGATATCTCAGTTTAAAGACCCCATCGTTGGCGAAGGTGTTATCGAAGTGACTTTAGAAGACGGTTCGACCAAGGTTATCGGCGTGGAGCGGCTGCATCTGGAACAGGATGCAGGTAAGTCCATGCATGACCAGCATCCAAACCAGACCTATGTGGATTTAAACCGCTCCGGCGTGGCCTTGATGGAGATCGTGTCCATGCCTGATATGCGCAGTGCCGAGGAAGCCGGAGCCTATTTCCGTAAGATCAGGACTTTGGTACGTTATGCAGGCACCTGTGACGGTAATATGGACCAAGGTTCAATGCGGGCCGATGTTAATGTCTCTGTGCGCCGTCCCGGTGCGGAGCTTGGTATCCGAAGTGAAACCAAGAATGTAAACTCCATTCGTTTTATGATGCAGGTGATCGAATTTGAAACCCGCCGTCAGATTGACCTTCTTGAAGACGGTGGCGAGGTTTTGCAGGAAACCCGCCAGTTTGACCCCGCATCAGGCACCACAAGCAGCCTGAGGTCAAAGGAGGAAGCGCATGACTACCGTTATTTCCCAGACCCTGATCTGCTGCCATTGGAATTCACTCAGGAATTTGTTGACGAGCTGGCAAAAAGCCTGCCCGAATTGCCTGATGTCAAAAAAGACCGCCTGATCACGGACTTTGGTGTGACGGAATATAACGCGGGCGTTTTGGTGGCAGAAAAGGATAATGCTGATTATTTTGAAGAATTACTTCAGGATCTGGCTCAGAAAACCGGTAAGGATAAGGTTAAGCTGGCAACACAGGCGGCCAACTGGGTCATTGTTGATTTATTTGGCGCCCTGAAAAAGGCGGGCAAGTCCATCACGGATAGTCCGGTGTCCACCGCTCATGGTGCGGAGCTTTTGGCGTTACAAGTTGACGGTACTATTTCGGGCCGTATTGCCAAGGATGTTTTTGAAATTATGCTGGAAACGGGTAATAACCCGGAACAGATTGTTGAAGAAAAAGGCATGAAACAGGTCTCCGATACTGGCGCCATTGAAGCGATGATTGATGAGATACTGGCCGATAATCAGGATAAGGTTGAGAAATATCGCGGCGGCAAGGACAAGCTGTTTGGATTTTTTGTCGGGCAGGTGATGAAAAAAACTCAGGGCAAGGCTAACCCGCAGGTGGTTAATCAATTGCTCAGACCGAAGCTTGATGGTTAGATTATTTTGAAAAAGGCTGGTTTTTCCGGCCTTTTTTCATATATTTGCCATATTTATGCATATACTGTAGTGTCACCTTTGAAAGATACAGGTGGTATCTTTTCTGAACAATACAAATAGTTGGGAATAAAAATGTCAAATACAGAACTTAAAAGAATTTTGCTAGTATCGTCAATATCCATGATCGCGGCCTTTGGGCTTTCAGCCTGTGGCGATGATGACAAGGCAAGTGTACCGGCAGCCGTAGAAGAAACAGCCGATGATGCAGCGCCTGCCGCAGCCTCTGCAATTGAAGCAGTAGAAGAAGTTGTTGAAGAAGTGGTTGAAGAAGTTAAAGAAAAAGCTGAAGAAGCAATGGATGAAGCTTCTGGCGATGCTATGGACGAAGCTAAGAAAAAAGCAGAAGAAGAACTCAAGAAGCAAATGCCTCAATAAGCAGTTCAATATAGTTAATACTAAAAAGCGAACCATGTTAAGGTTCGCTTTTTTTGTTTTAAAATTACAATTAAATCAAATACTTATGATATTTTAATTAACGTTAACTTTATGTTTACCTAAATGAATGCACCCTACTGGTTATAAAGAACTGGAAGAGTCGCTTAACGGTTGCAGTTCAGAACAAAATAAGGGATACAGGAGTTAATACAATGGGACAGATAGATCATACATACGTAGCGGACCGTATTGAGCAGGCTGAAGGCGGCACTAAAGAAGCTCTTTATGACCTGGGGTTGCTTTATTCCATAGGGCAGGGCGTTGATCAGAATTATATTGAGGCACATAAGTGGTTTAACCTTGCGGCAATGCGCGGTCTGAAATTCGCAACCATAGACCGGGCAGAGGTCGCCGAAGATATGTCAATGAACGAAATATCCACAGCACAACGCATGGCCCGCGAGTGGTTGGCAACACATTAATAATATCGTTATTGCTTATCTTGGGGCGGGGTCATTTCATATCGGATAACTTTTTCCTGAAAAAGCGGATCGTTTTTCGAGATAGGCCTTGATATAGGTCATGCCAATTTTCTTCATTATTTTATGAGATACAGCATCAAATCACCATAATTTTGGGTCATTATGGCGTAATAGAGCTGCTTTGTTTCGCGGGTTTTTAATATGTTTTCTGATGTTTGGCGCGTTTTTTTATCTCTGATTTGCTTTTAATCTAATTGCAAAAAAATATATATTGTTCCTTTTGACAAACAACAGTTGACGTGGGTTTTGCTTTCCACTAAAAACGGCGGCGGAGAGGTGGCTGAGTGGTCGAA
>JAGLJX010000341.1 GCA_023142175.1 Emcibacter sp. | reverse complement strand
AGCCATGAACCACGGTAAGGAATGATGCGCGCTGCGAACAGGAATTTTCCGGACGCATGGGTTTTACCCTTGTCATGATCAAAAAATACGCCGGGCGAGCGATGCATCTGTGACACGATTACACGCTCTGTACCATTCACTACAAAGGTACCGCGGTCAGTCATCAGGGGCAGATCACCCATATAGACGTCCTGTTCCTTAATATCCAGAACGGAACGGGCTTCTGTTTCTTCATCAATTTCAAAAACGATCAGACGCAATGTTACACGAAGCGGCGCCGCATAGGTCATATCCCTCTGCTGGCATTCCTCAGTATCATACTTCGGAGCTTCCAACTCATAAGAAACAAATTCCAATGATGCCGTACCGGCAAAATCAGAAATTGGAAAAACAGATTTAAATACACCCTGCAGACCATCACTTGCGCGATCTTCTACGGAAACGTCCGTTTGTAGAAACTGGTCATATGAACTTCTTTGAACCTTAATAAGGTTCGGCATTTCTGCCACTTCTTTAATTCGACCGAAATTCTTACGAACTTTCTTACGACTGGAATAGGAAGTCGCCATGCTTTATCCTCGCCATTTTGCCTTGATCAGACTCTGTCACCCGCCATGAAAACACCATACATTTCACCATCGGGCAACCACTCATTCAGCGTTATAAATAAACGCCCGCTCTTAACACGCCAGAAACCGCTCCAGAAAAGATCTGAAAGCGGCATTTACTATATTTATAACAATTCACTTATCCGGTAACGAACTGTCTTCACTATGTTTCTGCACCTATTAAAAGCATATTCATTTTACCCCAAAAAGGGGACAAGTGGCACGCGTCAATATTTAGACACGTGCCACCCTAACTCCGAGAACTTACTTAAGTTCCACAGAAGCACCAGCGGCTTCAAGCTTAGCTTTAATTTCTTCAGCTTCAGTCTTGGTTGCGGCTTCTTTAACAACTTTAGGAGCACCTTCAACCAGTTCTTTGGCTTCTTTCAGGCCAAGAGCAGTGATCGCACGTACTTCTTTAATGACATTGATTTTCTTCTCACCGAAAGAGGTAAGAACAACATCAAATTCGTCTTTTACTTCAGCAGCTTCTGCAGCAGCAGGTGCGGCAGCAGCAGCAGCAGGAGCAGCAGCAGATACGCCCCATTTTTCTTCAAGTAATTTAGAAAGATCTGCAGCTTCCATAACGGTTAAGCTGGAGAGTTCGTCAGCAATCTTTTCGAGATCAGCCATTTTAATTATCCTTAGTCTAAAAAATTAATATCTTACCAGAAACCTACGCGGCATCGCCCTGCGATCCGTAGGCACTAAATACACGAGCCAATTGTCCGGCAGGCGCTTGCGTAATACTTGCAAGTTTTCCTGCAGGTGCCTGAAGCAGTCCAACCAACTTACCACGCAACTGATCAAGGGATGGCAGTTCCGCCAGCGCCTTAACAGCTTCGAGGTCAAGCATAGTTGTACCCATAGCACCACCAAGAACTTCGATTTTATCGTTTTTCTTGGCAAACTTGACGAGAACCTTAGCCGCCGCAACGGGGTCATCGGAATAACCGAGGACCGCTGGGCCTTTAAGATAATCACCAATAGACTCAATATCAGTACCTTCGAGAGCAAGACGAGCGAGCCGGTTTTTGGCCACTTTAAGGCTAGCACCCTCTGCACGCATTTGTGTGCGCAATGAAGTCATTTCACTTACGTCCAGCCCTGCATTGCGTACAACAATGACAGAAGCGGCATCAGCAAAAACACCCTTCAAGAAGGTAACCATTTCCTTTTTTTGGACCCGATCCATTCTCGTCTCCGATATTATATGGCAAATACGAAAATCCGCATTCACCGGTTGAGTTAAGCATAAACGCACCATGCGATCATACAATGAATGCCTGTCGTCCAATCTCTACATTAAAGATCAGACCGGAAACTACAAAAATCGGAAAACCCGAAATTTGTAACCCCATCTATTGCAGGCCGATTTATCATCGTTTAAATCCGGCATAAAACCAGACACCAGCAGTTTCGGACAGGCGGGCTTTTAAATTTCCTGACAAACAATCCTGCCAAACACTCTAAAAGCCCTGTTCCCGCTAGGCAAACCCAACGGAATTCCTTAGCTTCTGCAACCTATTCGGATACAGAAGATATTGCTACGCGTAAGCCAGGACCCATGGTCGAGCAAACGCTGATATTCTTAACATAAGTACCTTTGGTAGAAGATGGCCTTGCTTTCAGAACCGCGGTAATTAATGTACGCGCATTCTCAAGCAGTGCAGCTTCATCAAAGCTAACTTTGCCAACACCTGCGTGAATGATACCGGCTTTTTCCACCCGATACTCAACCTGACCACCCTTAACCGCTTCAACAGCTGCGGCAACATTGGGTGTTACAGTACCCAATTTTGGATTTGGCATCAAACCACGAGGACCAAGAACCTTACCCAGACGGCCTACAATGGCCATCATGTCCGGTGTGGCAATACAGCGGTCAAAATTCATTTCACCCTTTTGTATAGCTTCCATCAGGTCTTCAGCACCAACCAGTTCCGCACCGGCTTTCTTAGCTTCTTCTGCCTTGTCACCGCGAGCAAACACAGCAACACGAACCGTTTTACCGGTTCCATTGGGCAATGTCACAACACCACGGACCATCTGGTCCGCATGGCGGGGATCAACACCAAGGTTCATGCAAACCTCTACTGTTTCATCAAATTTTGCTCTTGAACGGGATTGTACTTCTTTCAGGGCAGCTTCTAATGAATATTCAGCACCCTGATCAAGACCTTCGCGAACTTCTTTATAACGTTTAGATGTACGTGCCATAATATTATCCTTCCACCTCGATACCCATGGAGCGGGCAGTTCCCTTGATGATATTTATAGCACCATCAATATCCACAGCATTCAGATCAACCATCTTAAGTTCGGCTATTTCCTGAACCTTGGCTACTGGAATAGTAGCAACAACCTCACGGCCGGGCTCCGTAGCAGCAGACTTCAGGTTAGCTGCTTTTTTCAACAAATAAGATGCTGGTGGGGTTTTAATAACAAACGTGAAGCTTTTATCCGCATAAACCGTAATCTTCGTTGGAATTGGTGCATTTCGCTCCATTTCCTGAGTTTTTGCATTAAATGCTTTACAGAATTCCATGATATTCACACCGCGCTGACCCAGTGCTGGGCCAATCGGTGGGGATGGATTTGCCGCACCCGCAGGTACATGCAAATTAATATAGCCGCTAATTTTCTTCGCCATTACAGACCCTTTTCAAATATTCATACGGGATAATCCCCGCGGTTTAGGGGTGTGGTACGGTTATGGCTAACCTTCCACACAAATACGGGCAACACGCCCATATGAAAAAAGGTCGCCAGATAACAAAGAATCACCTGACCACCGTAAGGGCGGCTTATAACAGCCCTCTTATGGAAATACCAGTAAAAATTTTAGTTCTTCTCAACCTGTGAATATTCAAGTTCTACAGGCGTCGCCCGACCAAAGATAGAAACGGAAACTTTAAGACGCTCACGCTCTTCATCAACCCCATCAACAATGCCGACGAAAGATTCAAACGGGCCGTCAATAACCTTAACTTCTTCGCCAATTTCGTAAATAATCGCCGCCTTGGGACGCTCGATTCCTTCCTGAACCTGATGCAGGATTCTATCAACTTCTTTTTGACTGATAGGTGCCGGTTTGCCAGAGGAACCCAGAAAGCCTGAAACTTTTGGAGTATTCTTCACAAGATGATATGTTACATCACTCATGATCATTTTTGCTAATACATAACCCGGAAAGAATTTACGTTCGGAAGTAACTTTTTTCCCCTTCCTCACTTCTATAACTTCTTCTATGGGTACAAGAATTTCTTCCACAAAACTTTCAAGACCCAGCAAAACAGCCTGATCCTGGATGCTCTGGGCAACCTTTTTCTCATAGCCGGAATGGGCCTGTACAATATACCAACGCGCAGAGGATGCCATAATCAATTATCCTAGTATGAGTTTAATAACGTAAGAAAGGCCCTGATCCACGGCCAGAAAGAAAATCGCCATTACCGCCGCCATGATAAAAACCATAACGGTCGTCACTGTCGTTTCCTTGCGCGTTGGCCATGTGACCTTCGATACTTCTTGCCGGACCTGCCGGACAAATTCTGCTGGGCTCGTTTTAGCCATTTTACAATCCGTTATAGTTTTCTATATACCAAATGGCAGGAGTGGAGAGACTCGAACTCACGACACCCGGTTTTGGAGACCGGTGCTCTACCAACTGAGCTACACTCCTTCATATGGTATTTCACGCTTTATATAAAGACGCATCCCGTCATATTCAACATAAAATTTACGCGGGTCTTGACCCGCGCTCCTAAATCTTAATTATTCAATGATTTTCGCAACAACGCCGGCGCCAACAGTACGGCCACCTTC
>JAGLJX010000340.1 GCA_023142175.1 Emcibacter sp. | reverse complement strand
CGAAACGTACCGATCAGGCTTTCTGCGCCATTTTCAGCCTTGACTTCAATGACCGTGGGGTAAGAAGACTTCTTTTTGCCTTTTTTCATTTCCTTATATTCAATACTGACATCGGAAAAGCGTGTCAATTCCCCCGTCGAATTTTTCAGGGTCAGGACAATATCGTGACTGTCGTCTGTTTTCTCTATGGCTGATAAAAAAGGCACCGGCTGATCATTGTCTTGCCCTTGAAGTCCACTAACATGATACCAGCTTTTTAATAACTTCTCCACGGGATCGGTATAAATGGCATGTATCCCAAAACCCTGAACTTTGCCACCGCCTGATACTGCTGGAATTTTTTTATCATCCTCTATTATCCAAGTACCCTCGCCCTGAAAATAGGGAAGATATGTGGCGCTTTCCATAAAACCCTTTTTACTCTCAATCTTTCCATGGTCAAGGGAAGGGAAATTCATTTTGCCCTTCAGTTTAACCAAATTCCGGCCAACGGTTCCAACATGGATATCATAATTTTCGCCATCGCTTTTCAGGCGATGCGTGTGAATGAAAATATCAAATTTTTCCGGATCAAAGCCCCATCCACCCGGATTGCGACCATTCTTGATGATCGATTTTTTACCATCTGGCGCGATCACAGAGGCCACCATAATGCCGTGCTTCTTGCCCACCGGCCAAGGGAAATTTGCCGCAACAAACTGACTAGAGACAAGGGTTCCATCATCAAATAGAAAAATCTGCTCCCAATATTCCTTATAATATTTATCTTTCAGCATTAGGGGTTTGGTATGATCCATTGCTTGAAGAGAGAATGGCAGCAGGCAAATCAAAGACACGGCAACTAATTTGATCAGTTTCAAGTGATAACTCCTTGTAAATACACAATCATATTTCACACCATTTTTTTGGCAACAGGATATGATTAATACTTTTGATATCCTAAGGCCGTGCTTATTTCAATATCTTATCCAAAAGTATTGTGTCCATAACGTGGCTATGCTTGTTAAATGAAAGGCGGCCCCTCCTCATTCGAAAAGAAACCGCCTTAAAAATAAAAGCTCAATCAATCTATTCTTTTACCGGAAACCCTCTATCCCGCATAAGGGCGCCGACCTTGGCATCGCGGCCACGAAATTTCCGGTATGCCACCTCAGGGTCTACTGAGTTACGCACCGCAAATAAATGCTTAACAAGTTTTTCTGCCACTTGGGTGTCATAGAATCCACCGGGGGCCTCGGCAAAAGCTTCCGCAGCATCTGATGTCAGAACCTCAGCCCACATATAACCATAATATCCTGCTGAATATCCTTCGCCTGAGAAGATATGTGAAAACTGCGGTGTCCGGTGTCGCATCACGATCTCTTTGGGCATATTCATGGCTGATAATGTTTCGCGTTCAAAAGCATCAATATCAATATTTTCAGGGTCCATGGTGTGAAGCTTCATGTCGATAATCGCTGATGCCAGATATTCTGTCGTCTTGAATCCCTGATTAAAGGTTGCAGCTTTCTTTATCTTAGCCACCAGTTCCGCCGGAATTGGAGCCCCTGTTTTATAATGCACAAGATATTTATCTATCACCTCATCCGTTGTTAACCACCGTTCCAGAAGCTGAGACTGAAACTCGGTATAATCTCTCACTCCGCCATTCAAAGTAGGATAGGCCACATTGGAAGACAGCGAATGGAGCGCATGGCCAAATTCGTGAAAATAGGTTTCCGCATCATCCCATGAAATCAACACAGGTTCCCCCGGCTCGCCTTTACTGAAATTGGAATTATTGGACGAGAGTACGTTTTTCTTACCGTCAAATGTGGTATGGCTGCGATATGATGTTGCCCATGCGCCGGAACGTTTTCCCTTCCTCGCGAAAGGGTCAAGATACCAAATCCCGATGTGATCGCCATTAGTTTTGTCTGTGACTTCCCATACCTTGACATCCGCATGGAACAACGGAACCGAACCTTCCGGAACCGGGGTGAATTTAAAGTTAAACAAACGCCCCGCCACATGGAACATCGCCTCGCGCAATTTATCCAGTTGCAGATATTCTTTTACTTCATTGGAATCGAGAGCATATTTTTCCTTACGGACTTTTTCTGCATAATAGCGGTAATCCCATGGTTTAATGGTAATTTTAACGCCTTCCCGATCGGCTACGGCCTGCATATCGGCCACCTCTTCAGTCACACGGGCAATAGCCGCGGGCCAAACGGACGACATAAGCTCCGTCGCACGCTCCGGCGTTTTCGCCATGCGGTTTTCAAGCTGCCACTGAGCATAATTATCATAGCCCAAAAGTCCAACTCTCTCGTGACGCAATTTCAGTATTTCAGCGATAATTTTATTATTATCAAACTCATCACCATTATCGCCCCGACTATAGTAAGTGTTCCAGACTTTTTCCCTTAAAGAACGTTCATCAGAGTAGGTAAGAAAGGGGGACATGGATGACCGGGTATTGGTAATGGCATATTTGCCTTCCTGTCCCCGTGACGCCGCGGCTGATGCTGCGGCTGAAATGAGAGATTGAGAAAGACCAGAAAGCTGATCTTCGGTAAGGAAAAGTGCATATTTTTCTTCATCGGCCAGAACATTGTTGGAAAATTTGGTATGCAACCCCGCCAATTCCTGATTTATTGCGGCATAGCGTTCCTTTGCCGCCCCCGTCAGGGTCGCTCCATTGCGGGCAAATCCGTCATATGTCAACTGTACTACCCGCTGTTTATCAGGAGATAGGCTTTTCATTTCCTCGCCCTCATAAACGGCTTTCACACGGGAAAAAAGATTATCATTCTGTGTAATTTTGGAACTGAAAGCAGAAATCTTTGGTGCCATTTCAGCCTGAATAGCCCGGAACTCAACACTGGAATTATTTCTGCTCCAAATTCCCCAAAAAGTAAAAATACGATTTAACGCCTCGCCAGACCGCTCCAGCGCAACAATAGTATTCTCAAAATCTGCTGGCTCGCTATTTCCTGTAATAACCTCAACCTCGGCAAGATTAAGGCGCATACCTTCTTCCAGCGCTGGCTTAAGGTCGCTTAAGGTCGCAGTGTCAAACCCCGGAACACCACCGTATGGGCCAGTCCATTCCTGTAATAATATATTCTGGCTTATATCAGTTTGCACCATTGTTTGTTGTTCTGCTTTTTGATCTGTTTTATTTTCTGAACAGCCAGCGAGTGTCAACATAGCCGCAATTACTGTCATACTAACGAGAGGTAGTTTCATTTCATTATCCCTTTTATTTATTAAGCAACAGTATCAATAGTGCCCTCAGTGGTCAACATCCCATCGGGCGAACAAATAAAAACCACCCCCGATTGCAGTCGGGGGTGGTTTTTTTACCAATATATAATATTAATTTATAATCAGCCCTTGAGTTCTGATGTCATCTGCTCACGTGCTTTAAC
>JAGLJX010000034.1 GCA_023142175.1 Emcibacter sp. | reverse complement strand
GCGGTGAAACCGTCTGGGTCGATGGTCCATTAGCTCGCTCAGTCCGTCATGGTGCCATCTGTTACCTTGATGAGGTGGTTGAGGCTCGGAAAGATGTGACGGTTGTCCTGCATCCCTTAACCGATGATCGGCGTATGTTGCCATTGGAGCGAACCGGAGAGCTGCTCGAAGCACCGGATGATTTCATGATGGTAATCTCCTATAACCCCGGTTATCAGAATATCCTGAAATCACTGAAACCCAGCACCCGCCAACGCTTTATCGGCATCCATTTTGATTATCCATCTGCACAACAGGAAGTGGATATCATCTGTCAGGAAACCGGACTTGATAAGGCGCGCTGTGTGCCGCTGGTTAATCTGGCCCGCAGTATTCGTAATCTGAAAGATCTTGATCTGGAGGAGGGCGCGTCTACACGGCTGTTGGTTTATTGTGCAACTCTTATTATGGCGGGCATTTCACCGCTAGAAGCCGCCGAAGCCACCCTGATTGAACCCTTGAGCGATGATGAAAGTGCCAAGGAAGGATTGATGGAAGTGGTGCAGGCCACTTTTGGATAAATAATGTTTGAATTGTTTGAGCCGGAAGAACTGGTCGGAAAGAAATGGCACAAACTGGTCCGTGACCAGTCCAGCTATGTTCATCACACGGAATCTGCTGTTCGTCTGGAAGACATTAAGCAGGTGATCAGCATTTTCTTTCGGGCCATTGGCGGTGATCCGGGCGTTGATGTGAATAGTGTCAGCGAGACGTCCCAAAGCCACCGCCTGTCATGGCGTTTGCGGCTGGGCATGGATAATGAACGGCTTGCCGTCGCCAAGCGCGACAATGACAGCCTGCTTTTGCCCGCCGTCATTGATTATTTTCCTGAAAAACATTTAAACCGTTCGTTATATATCTGGTTATCGGCTTTTTTGGCCCATGCCAGTGATGCGCCCACTATCAAACCTGAAAACCCCCTGCATGCGGATTTGGTTTTCATGGCACAGGCGTGGAAAACCACGGAATTTGTCATCGAAAAATATCCCGGTCTGGGTAAGAAATACGAAGAATTATGCAAGGCATTACAGCAGGCGCGGCCCGTGCGCAAACTACCGACTTATGAAGCGCGGCTGGAAAATATCATCAATGATTTGCTCTTTACCACAGGGTCGGCCCGTACGGACGCGGCAAATCTTCTTCAAATGATCTCGAACGGAGAAAGCCTTCCCGATTTCCCGAAAATTCCCCGGAAATATAAAAGCTTCCTCTCCATACCCCTGTGGGGCGAGGTCGACGTGACCCATAGCGATATTATAGATGGCTCTGACTATGCGGAAGAAGATGAAAGCGCCAAGAATATCTATAAAGACCTGCGCGATGGCCGCAAACATGCCGGCGTGCGCGAGGAAAATGATCAGGTGGACAAGCAAGACCCGCTGGCTCTTAACCGCTTTGAAAAAGTGATCTCTATGGCGGAAATGGTCAACGTTAATCGCGGAGTTGATGATGATGAGGACGAGGATGTGGAATCCGCCGTTGATGATCTGGACGAGATGTCCCTGACCCGCAATAAAAAAACGGTAGCGTCCACCATCAAGCTTGATATGTCAGTGGCGGGGCAGGGTGTTGAGGCCGGCCAGCTGATCGCCGAGCATAGCTACCCTGAATGGGATTATCGTCTGCAACGCTATCGGCAGGATTATTGCGCGGTGTTTTCTGCCCGCGCCGAAGAAGAAGGCGAAGGCTGGAAACCGGATGATGCAACGCGCCGCCGCATAAAACGTATCCAGCGACAATTCGAGGCCCTGCGGCCAAGGCGCGAGCGGGTGACCCGTCAGCAGGACGGCAAGGATCTGGATATTGACGCCATGATCAGGTCAAGATGTGACCTGCAGGCCACGGGTGAGGGCAGTGATCAGATTTATATTGATTACCGCAATCAGACCCGTGATCTGGCCGCAGCGATCTTGGCCGATGTGTCTTTGTCCACCGATTCATGGCTTGACGGGCGGCGGGTGCTTGATGTGGAAAAAGAAGCCCTCATGACCTTGGCTCTGGGCCTGAAGGCCAGCGGCGATGATAATGCCATATATTGTTTTTCCTCTCGCAAGCGTCATAATATAAGGGTGGATTGCCTGAAAGGTTTTGATGAAGAAATGTCTCATCATGTGCAGAACCGGATTTCGGCCCTGAAGCCGGGATATTATACCCGTATGGGTGCCGCCATTCGCCATGTGACCAAAGACATTCTGGAACGGCCCAACCATCACAAGCTGTTATTGCTGATCAGTGACGGCAAGCCCAATGACATGGATCATTACGAGGGCCGCTACGGAATTGAAGATACCAGAATGGCTATCCGCGAAGCCCGCAAACAGGGGGTTGCGGTTTTTGGGGTCACTATAGATGAAAAAGCGCGGGATTATTTTCCCTATCTTTTCGGGCCGGGCGGCGGGGCAATCATCCCTCACATCGACAATCTGTCTGCCGCATTACCCGCGATATTCAGGAACCTGCTGGCTTAACTACAAAAAATGCATTTTTTGTAAAATCATCGTTGCAAGTTGCCGTGAATCTGCCTATGTTCGCGCATCTTTCGGATATTCATATGTCTGATGGGGTGTAGCCAAGCGGTAAGGCAACGGGTTTTGATCCCGT
>JAGLJX010000339.1 GCA_023142175.1 Emcibacter sp. | reverse complement strand
CAATACCCACAAGATATAGTCCGAACAGCACCAGACCCTGCAATCCCAACAGGCCATAAAAGACCGAATGATTCGGCACCACAGCCCCAATCAACAGGGCATAGACTGGAATTCGGGCGGAACAGGTCATCAGCGGCGCGATCATGATGGTGGTGATCCGGTCCCGGTGATGCTCGATCGTCCGTGTGGCCATGATTCCCGGAATGGCACAGGCGAAACTGGACATAAGCGGGATAAACGCCCGCCCGTTCAGGCCGACCATCGCCATCAGCCGGTCCATGATAAAGGCGGCGCGCGCCATATATCCCGTGGCTTCAAGTATCAGAATGAAGGTGAAGAGTATCAAAATCTGTGGCAGGAAAACCAGAACGCTGCCAACCCCGGCGATGATGCCATGAACCAGCAGACTGCGGAACCAGTTATCGGGCAATATGGTTGTGATAAAACCCTGAAGCAGCCGGAAACCCTCTTCAATGAGGTTCATTGGCGCTTCGGCCCAAAAATAAACAAGCTGAAACATGCCGAACAGGGTGATGAAGAAAATAACAATGCCAAGAAACGGATGTAGGAGAACTTTGTCCAGCTGTCGGGTAACTTTGTGGTGAGTGCCTTCGGAGACGATGGCGGCCTGAGCAAGAGCGCGGGCCTGCTTTTGTAGCTCCCTTGTGGGGGGCGACTGTACGGCATCCTTTGGCGGGATCAGGTTAGAAATGGACTGCGATAATTCAGCCTTCAGGTCTTCCAGTGTGCCGCTGCGTACGGCAACGGTGTTGACCACGGGGATACCGAGCTCTTTGGACAGAATTTTAGGGTCAATGGTGATGCCGTCCCGTTCCGCCAGATCTCGCATATTCAACGCCAGAATAACCGGTAATCCCAGATGCTTTAATTCCAGAACAAGGCGCAAATGAACCCGCAAATTTGTGCTGTCCGCAACACAAAGCAGGATATCAGGCCGGCTCTCACTTTTATGAACGCCGGTGATAACTTCGCGACTGACGCGTTCGTCTAGGGTGCGGTCCTTCAGGCTATAGATTCCGGGAAGGTCGATCAGGATGATCTTCTGATTATCTGTGGTCGTGTAGTTGCCGCTGCGTCGCTCCACAGTAACACCGGGGTAATTGGCCACTTTCTGACGGCTTCCGGTCAGGGTGTTGAACAGGGAACTTTTACCGCAGTTAGGGCTGCCGACAAGGGCAATCTTTATGTCTTTTGGGGTTTTGGGCATATTATTCATGCTTTTCCGTTACTAATCTTCACGGCAGCAGCTTCCATACGGCGCAGAGCTACAGTCATTTGACCTATGCGTACAGCGATGGGATCGCGGGAGATAGGGCCTTCATGGAGAATTTTCACCGTAAGCCCTTCTTCAAAGCCGATTTCAAGCAGGCGATCTTCCAGATCACGGGCAAATTCTATATCTTTGCACCGCTCTGCCTCAAAGCCTAAGATTTTGGCTTCTTCACCTTTGTTTAAATCGCTTAAATAAACCATAATATTATATATACGTAGTTAATAATAATTATCAAGAACACCTACATGATTTTTGTTATTTTGTAAATGATTGAATCGTCAAAACAATATTTATTTCAATTTATTTGATTTATGTTAAGAAAGTACAACACAGAGAGAAGGAATAAACAGATGCCCTATGATTTTACCGGACAGGTTGCTATTATTACCGGCTCAGGCGGCGGCCTTGGTCGCGCCCATGCGCTGGCCTTTGCCTCTCGCGGGGCGATGGTTGTGATCAATGATCTTGGCGGTGCGCGGGACGGAGTTGATGGCGGGTCACTGACTGCGGCGCAAAAGGTTGCTCAGGAAATCACCGATTTGGGTGGTAAGGCGATTGTCAATGGCGGCAATGTCACATCGGAAGCGGATATGCAGGCCATGGTCGATCAGGCTATGGACGCCTTTGGCCGCATCGATATTCTGGTTAACAATGCCGGAATTCTGCGTGACAAGACCTTCACCAAAATGGATCTGGGTGATTTTAAAGCGGTGATGGATGTTCATCTGATGGGCAGTGTCATAGCCACCCGTGCTGTGCTTCCCGCCATGCAAAAGCAAGAATATGGCCGTATCGTCATGACCACATCGTCAAGCGGGCTTTATGGTAATTTTGGACAGAGCAATTACGGCGCGGCCAAGCTCGGCCTGATCGGTCTGACCAATACCCTGAAGCTGGAGCTGTTTAAATTTGGCATCCGGGTCAATGCGCTGGCGCCGGTGGCGGCCACCCGCATGACCGATGATCTCATGCCACCGCAAATGCTGGATTTACTGACCCCGGAATCTGTCTCGCCCGCGGTATTATATCTCTGTGGCAAAGACGCTCCTACTGGTGAAATTATCACCGCAGGTGCCGGAACCTTTGCCAGAGCCAAGATCATGGAAAGTGAAGGGCTGTTCTTAGGCGCGGACGCGACGCCGGAGATGTTAGCGGAAAACTGGGCGCAACTGTCCGATATGACCACAGCACGCCCCTACAAACAGGGCAGCGACCAGAGCCAGAAATTCGTCGTCAATGCTTTTGAGAATAAACCCTAAGACAGCGCGAATAATTCGACTTCTATCCCGTTGACCGCCGCTGTACCGATCAGTTGGTCGGTCTTGGTCTCATCGGTCAGGTCATTGACACTGACGCCACCATGTTTTGTAGCAATATCAAGCATGACACCCGTACGTGCGTGGCCCCAGCCGTGGGGAATACTGACCACGCCCGGCATCATGTCTGTGGTGGCTTCTGCCTGAATAGTAAGGCTCCCCACCCGGCTTTTAATGCCGACCATGTCGCCACTGCTAAGCCCGTGGCGCTTCATATCCTGCGGATTGATCAAAAGCGTGCAGCGGTTTTTACCCTTCACAAGGCGGTGCGAATTATGGGACCAGCTGTTGTTGGTTCTGATGTCGCGGCGACCGATAAGCAGGAGCTTATCACTTTGCGGCGCGCTAAATAAATCATCTTTCACCCTGTTCAGATCAGTTACCAGAAGATTAGGCGCACAGTTGATTTTGCCATTCTTTGTTTTCAGCCGCCGTATGAGCAACGGATGCAAATCGCCTAGTAATATACCGTGGGGGTTCTGTTTCAGTTTTTTCAGGCTCAGGGCCAGTGGTTTCCTGCTGCGTCTGCCATATGGCCCGTTGGCTAGTGCGATAGCGATCAGCCGTTCAGGCGAACGTTTTTTAGGCAGCTCAGGCGCACCGAGTTTTTTAAGATAACGGACCCTCAGTTCATGGAAAATCCCCCAGTCATCCATCGTGCCGTCATCGGCCTGTATGGTCTTTTCGTTAAAGCGGGTCACATTGCTGACCGCCAGCGCCAGAAAGCTCACATCATAATGATCATGTTCCAGCGGCGCAGTCGGCGGCAGGATCAGGTCGGCATATCTGGTGCTTTCATTGATGTAAAAATCTATCGCCAGTATAAAATCCAGTTTTTCAAAGGCGCGTTCCAATTGCGTGCCATTGGGGGTAGACAGGACCGGATTGCCGGCGCTCAGGATCATGGCTTTGATCTGGCCTTTGCCCTCGGTCAATATTTCTTCGGCCATGAGGCTGCTGCCGAACTCGCCGCAAACCTCCGGCTTAGCGCTGACCCGACTTTGCCAACGGTTATAGCCGCCCGGCCCGATCAGGTTAAAACCCACCAGATCAACGGCGGGCAGGGGGATCAAAGTCCCGCCCACTTTATCCAGATTGCCCGTGGCGATATTGATGAGCTGTATGAGCCATTGGCACAGGGCGCCGTAAGCATTGGTCGAAACACCCATGCGGCCATAAAAAACCGCCTTGTCTTCGGCAGCAAAATCCTCGGCCATTTTATGGATGACCTCAAGGGATATGCCGGTAATGTCTTCGATATTATCTTGGGGAAAATTTTTGATCAGGGCATGAACGCTATCAAAACCATCCAGTTTTTCTATCAGATGCGCGGGGGAAATCAGGTCTTTGTCAAATAAATGGTTGAGGAAAGCCAGCAGGAAGGCAACATCCCGGCCCGGTTTGATGAAATGATGCTCACTGGCAATTTTCGCGGTTTCCGTATGGCGCGGGTCTATGACAATGATCTTGCCGCCGCGATTTGTAATTTCCTTAAGCCGGTGCTTGACGTTGGGTACGGTCATGATACTGCCGTTAGAAACAGCCGGGTTGGCCCCCATGATGATCATATGATCCGTATGGTCAATATCAGGGATGGGGATCAGAAACTGATGACCATACATGACGCTTGAAATAAACTGGTGGGGAAGCTGGTCTACTGAGGTGGCTGAAAAACGGTTTTTACTTTTCAGTAGCCGCAGGAATTGCGGCCCGTGGGTTACGGCGCCGTAATTATGAACGTTGGGATTACCCAGATAAACCCCGACCGCATCGCGGCCATGTTTTTGCTGAATGTCCCATAATTTATCGGCGGCCATATTAAAAGCCTCGTCCCAGCCAATCTTTATCCATTGACCATCGACTTTTTTATGGGGGAATTTAAGCCGGTCTGGATCTTCTTGAATATCCTGTAATGTCGTGGCTTTGGGGCAGATGTGGCCCTTGCTGAAGGGGTCGTCCTTGTCACCTTTTATGGAAATAACGCGATTATCTTTAACGGTAATTTCCAAACCACAGATGGCTTCACAGAGATTACATGCGCGATAGATTTTGGATTGACCTTGTTGGCTCATTTTTTACAAGCTTCCTTCATTATTGAATATTAGGCAAGGATAGTAGCAGGATTAGCAAAAAAGGAGCAATTCAAATTATAGTGAAGATTGGGTGGTGCGAGAAAACATCATTAGATTTTTCTTAATTAGTGCTTTATTAACAACAAAGCCAATAGTTGACGTAACTCTCAAAGGGTTTTATCAAGGCGCAACATTAAAGAAAGCAAAGTTATGTCATCACCGGAAATCACCCAACAGGCACTGGACAGCAAAGCATGGCCCTTTCAGGAAGCGCGCGCCCTTCTTAAACGGTTGGAGCGGTCTGGCAATGACAAAGACTATGTCCTGTTTGAAACCGGCTATGGCCCCAGCGGCCTGCCTCATATCGGAACTTTTGGTGAGGTGGCACGGACAACAATGGTGCGCCAGGCCTTTCAGTGCCTGAGTGATGTGCCGACAAAATTGATTGCCTTTTCCGATGATATGGATGGCTTTCGCAAAGTTCCCACCAATCTGCCGAATCAGGATATGCTGGCTCAGCATCTGGGATTGCCGCTGACCAAGGTTCCCGATCCCTTTGGCACTCATGAGAGCTTTGCCCATCATAACAATGCCAGACTATGTAATTTTCTGGACAGCTTTGGCTTTGATTATGAATTTAAAAGCGCCACAGAGGCCTATACCAAAGGGGAAATGGATGCCACCCTGCTTAAAATGTTGGGGGCTTATGACAAGATCATGAAAGTGATCCTGCCCACATTGGGCACGGAACGCCAAGCCACATATAGCCCCTTCCTGCCCATCTGCCCACGCACCGGAATGGTGTTACAGGTACCGATAGTGGAGCGGGATATGGACGCGGGCACGGTGACTTATCGTGATGAAGAGACGGGTAAGCACGTGGAAGTTCCCGTCACGGGTGGCGGCTGTAAGATGCAATGGAAAGCAGATTGGGCCATGCGCTGGGTCGGACTTGGCGTTGATTATGAGATGGCGGGAAAAGATTTGAGCGAATCAGTCAAATTGTCCAGCGCCATTGCCCGTATCCTTGGGGCTGTGCCGCCGGAAGGATTTAGTTACGAATTATTTCTGGACGAGAATGGCGAAAAAATTTCCAAATCAAAAGGTAATGGCCTGACCATGGAAGACTGGTTGAAATATGGCACGCCGGAAAGCCTGTCACTTTATATGTTTCAGTCCCCGCGCAAGGCTAAGAAGCTCTTCTTTGATGTCATCCCTAAAACCGTGGATGAGTATATCACGCATCTTGCCAAATACCCTGAACAGGACGATAAGCTGAAGTTAGCCAACCCGGTCTGGCATGTGCATAACGGCAACCCGCCGGAACAGAAACTACCTGTAACTTTCGCGCTTCTGCTTAATCTGGTGAGCGCCAGTAACGCCAGTGACAAGGAAACATTGTGGGGCTATATCAGCAATTATGCCGAAGGATCAACTCCTGAAAAGCTCCCGCTGCTGGATAGTCTGGCGGGCTATGCTCTGGTCTATTATGAGAATTTTGTAAAGCCCCATAAAAACTACAGACGGCCCACAGATAAAGAGGTTACAGCGCTTGAGAAGCTCCGTGGAGAGTTGGAGAATATGGACGATAACCTGCTGGCCGCTGATTACCAGAATGTGGTTTTTGCCGTGGGAAATGCACAGGGTTATGAAAATTTGCGCGATTGGTTTGGCGCTCTGTATGAGATCTTGCTGGGTCAAAAACAAGGACCGCGCATGGGGTCTTTCATTGCACTTTATGGCCGTCAAAAAACCATAGACCTTATCGGTAAGGCATTGACCGGGGATTAGGTAGCGCCATCATTTTCCCGCGCTGGCAAACAAATCGGACTAGCACACTAGTGCCAGTTAGTTTTTTTACTTGCAATAGTTCTAACAAGGTGTTAGTGCCGGAATCGAAAGCTGATATAGTTTGCGACCAATGATTGTAAGACAATAATATTTACACGTATTACGGTGCTGTTATTAGGGGGGTCGTTTCGGAGAGTTTTTATATTTTAGAACTTTTTCCTTTTTGTTAGGACTGTATTAACCTGAAGAGTTTAATACGGTTTAGAAGCGAGAATAGCTGGGAAGAAATATGCGTGGATTAACTTACAAATATGTCTGGAAGAGATTTCTGGATATCATCGGTTCTTTTTTAATGCTTTTGCTTTTGGCACCCCTGTTGCTGGCTGCTGCGATTCTTGTACGCATCAAATTAGGCAGCCCGGTATTTTTCAAACAGGAAAGACTCGGACTTAACGGCAAATCCTTCACCATCTGGAAATTTCGCAGTATGACCAATTGCGTAGATGAAAATGGTAAGTTTCTGGCGGATGAATACCGCTTGACCAAAGTTGGTAAATTATTGCGAGATTTCAGTATTGATGAATTGCCCCAGTTATGGAATGTTATTATCGGGGATATGAGCCTGATTGGACCACGACCGTTTGTTGCTGAATATGGCTCTCGCTATACAGCAGAACAAATGCGTCGCCATGAAGTCCGCCCCGGCATAAGCGGTTGGGCGCAGGTTATGGGTCGTAATTCCATCAGCTGGAATCAGAAATTCATTCTGGATGTCTGGTATGTGGATAATTGCAGTCTTTATACGGACTTTAAAATTCTTTTCCGCACCATACCAATCGTATTTGGTCGGGACGGCGTTTCAGCAGAAAATCACGTAACCATGCCCGAATGGGTGAATTCAAAAGTACCCGTTGATGACGCCCCCTCTGAATAATCAGGGTCGGGGCGAATTATAAGCCTGAGGCTGAAGGGTCTCAGGCTTTTGTTTTATATGGAATATTTATATAATTAGGCCCTTTTTTCTGGGCCGGAAAAAAATAATTTTCCGCCGTTAACTAAAATATAAAGTTTTCTTTATATAAATGACATGTTATATATTAAACAGATACTTTAATTTCATTACCGGAGAATTATATATGTCCCGAAAAAATTATTTATTTACAAGCGAATCAGTGTCAGAAGGTCATCCCGATAAAGTTTCAGATTGTATTTCTGATTCCATTGTTGATCTCTTTCTGGCTGCGGAGCCAGAGGCCCGTGTTGCGGTTGAAACCTTAACCACGACCAACCGCGTCGTGCTTGCGGGTGAGGTCAGAGGCCCGTCATCAATTGATGCCGATGCTATGGAAGATGCGGCCCGCAGGGTTGTCAAAAAAATTGGCTATGAGCAGGACGGCTTTCACTGGCAGAAGATGTCTGTTGAAGTTCATGTTCATGAGCAATCTGCCGATATTGCCATGGGTGTAGATAGTGGTAACAATAAGGACGAGGGCGCTGGTGATCAGGGTATAATGTTTGGTTATGCCACCAATGAAACCGATGTCTATATGCCCGCTCCCATACATTATTCTCATATAATCCTGAAATCATTGGCGCAAGCCCGTCACGGCGGCGTTACGGAACTGGGCCCGGATTCCAAAAGTCAGGTCACGTTGAAATATGAAGATGGCGTACCGGTAGGGGCCGCATCAATTGTGGTATCAACCCAGCATAGCGCGGATGCCACACAGGAACGCATCCGGCAAATTGTACTGGAACATATTGAAAGCAACTTACCCTCTGGTTGGATGTGTCCGGAAGATGAACTTTATATCAATCCCACAGGGAATTTCGTCATCGGTGGCCCTGATGGTGATGCGGGCCTTACGGGTCGGAAAATCATTGTGGATACATACGGCGGCGCTGCCCCCCATGGTGGCGGTGCTTTTTCCGGTAAAGACCCGACAAAGGTGGACCGTTCTGCGGCCTATGCCTCTCGTTATCTTGCGAACAATGTGGTGGCGGCGGGTCTGGCTGTCCGTTGTACTATTCAGCTGGCTTATGCGATCGGCG
>JAGLJX010000338.1 GCA_023142175.1 Emcibacter sp. | reverse complement strand
CCAACCAATACCGTCACCTTCAGCGGCGATCCGGCGGAAGTTATCTGTACCGATCATTATGATGGTGCGGAGCCGCCGTGGTGGCAACGAGCAGATATGTCCATCAACGATCTGGGCCTTTAAATGGCAGTGGCAATCCTCATAACGGCCGCCGGCAAACGCATTGGAAAATGCCTTGCCGAAAAGATGGCCCGTGAAGGTTATTATATCTATCTGCATTATCATACTGACAAATCAGAGGCGGAAGAGACCCTGAAAAGCCTTCAGGCAGATGGCGGCGATGGTACGATCGTCCAATGCGACCTTGATCAATATGCTCAGGTCGAGGAATTGTTATCGAAATGCAATAACTCTGATCATCCCCTGCGCCATATAATCAATAACGCTTCACAATTTGAGGATGACGCACTTCTTGATTTTACCGAAGCGAGCTTTGCCTCCCATCAGAATGTCAACCTGCGTGCGCCTATGCAGCTGGCCCGCGCTCTTTATAATCTGATCCCGGACGGTGAAAAAGGCAGCGTTATAAACATTATCGACAGCAAGGTCTTTGCCCTGAACCCGGACTTCCATTCCTATACCTTAAGTAAATATGCCCTTAAGGGTGCGACAGAAACCATGGCTCAGGCTTTAAGCCCTAAACTGCGGGTCAATGGCATAGCACCGGGATTGACCCTGATCAGCAGCACCCAGAGCGCGGATAATTTCGAACTGGCCAGTCATCTGAATTTTGTTGGTGAACCGCTCAAATCAGAAGATATTGCACAAACCGCGCATTTGCTGATCACCAGCACTTCAATCAACGGTACGACTATCCCCGTGGATGGCGGTCAGAAAATGATCAACTTCACTGGCGACGTGGTCAATGTGGCAAAAAAAATCCTGAAAAAATCAGACTAAATAAGTTAATATAGCCTATTATAGGAAAAAATAGGAATTAACTCTTGACAAAGCGGGGTCGGTAGTGTAGTCTTTATTACATGGTCGGAAATTGGCTCTCGGGAAACGCCGCCGCCCATCATATCAAAATAAAGGGTTCTCCCCCTAAAGCTGTACCGCGCCTCTATGAGTGCGGTTTTTTTATGTCTGAAAGGGTTTAAATGGCCGAGTCAACAAACAGCAATCGATGGTCTGTTAAAAGAGAGACAGTCTTTCTGGAGGTCTTACAACAGACGGGAAATGTGACCAAAGCTACTACAAAAGCGGGGCTGGATCGTTCGCTCGTCTACCGGCGGCGTAATTCACATCCTGAATTCCGCGCGAAATGGCAGAATGCAATGGATCAGGCTCTGGATTATCTGGAAGCATATTTATGGGATAAAGCAATGGGAAAAGACGCAAACGACATGCCGGATGGTCAGGTCGTAGATGAAAAGATCGCCATCTTTTTACTGAAGGCCCATCGTCCGGAAATTTTCGGTGACGGTAAAAAGAGACGAGACGTGGACGAAAAAACCAAAGACCACTCACCACGCAACCGCCTCATGAAAAAATTAAGCCAGATGTCGAACAAATCCGTTGAAGGATAACAGATCGCTTGCCGAATGGATTTCGGCACTTGACCCGAAGCGAAGACAGGAACTGCTCAAGGGCATCACAGAGGAAGAATGTGATGCCCTTAATTACGACTGGAGCTTTTGGGCCAGAAAGAACCAATTGCCGCCCGAAGGCGCGTGGTTTTGCTGGCTAATATTAGCCGGACGTGGTTTTGGCAAGACCAGAACGGCGGTAGAGTGGATCAGGGATATGGTCGAAGGTGACAGCCCCCTGAAAGCCCCCAAAGGCGCACCGGAGCGTATCGCGCTGGTAGCGGATACTCTGCTGGATGGCAGACTAACCATGATCGAGGGCGAAAGCGGGCTATTGGCCGCATGCCCGAAAGAATTCATGCCGGTCTTTCACAGCAGCAATAAAAAACTGATCTGGCCAAATGGCATACAGGCCTTTTTATATTCTGCGGAATCACCGGATCAGTTGCGCGGGCCGCAACATCATGTGGCCTGGGCGGACGAATTAGCCAAATGGCGTTATATAGAGGATACATGGTCTAACCTTCTGCTGGGTTTAAGACTTGGCAAGAAACCAAGGATTCTGGCAACCACGACCCCGCGCAATATTCCATTGCTCCGACGGTTGGTGGAAGATGGATCAACCCGCGTGATACGCGGGTCTACCTATGACAATTTATCGAACCTGCCCCAGAGTTTCTTTGAGCAGGTGGTGGGACAATATGAAGGTACCAGAATAGGCCGACAGGAAATATACGGCGAAATTCTGACCGATGTACTGGGTGCCCTATGGAACCGGGACTTGCTGGAAAGCATCAGAGTACGGCAGGTTCCGGATCTCACCCGCATCGTAGTCGCAGTTGACCCGCCCGTGACCAGCGGCAAGAAGGCTGATACCTGTGGCATCATCGTTGCGGGACTGGATCAGCATAACAGAGCCTACATTCTGGAAGACTGTTCAGTTCAGGGGCTTAGCCCCCACGGATGGGCAAAGGCGGCTTTGGCGGCCTATCATATGTTTGATGCAGATCGACTTGTGGCCGAGGTAAATAATGGCGGCGAGCTGGTGGAAAGCCTTTTGCGGCAGATTGACCCTGATGTGAGCTACCGAGCGGTGCGGGCCAGCCGTGGCAAGGTTCTGCGGGCAGAGCCGGTGGCGGCGCTCTATGAACAGGGTCGCGTGATGCATAAGGGGTTTTTCTCAGAACTGGAAGATCAGATGTGCTGCCTGACCGGAGAAGGTCTGGAGGGCGGCAAAAGCCCCGACCGGGTCGATGCCATGGTCTGGGCCATAACGGAATTGATGCTGAAAGCACAGTCCCGCCCACAAATACGAAATATTTAGCCTGATCGTCCCAAGAATTATTTTGGGCGAACAGGTCATTACCGGACGGCGGTCTAGGTACCGTTCCTGCAAACTTTATTGAAGCTATTGAGCATGAGTGCAGTGCCAAGCGGCTCACTTTGCCGTTCGTCCGGCTTTATCACAATCCAATTGGAGAGACATATGGGACCGTTTAGTCGACTTTTTCGCAAGAATAATGCTCCTGAGCAAAAAGAAAGTGCCGTGGCAAAATTGCTGGGTGGTTCGGAAACCCTCATGCTGGGCCTGAATGAGCCGCGCTGGTCAGGGCGGAATTATCAAAGCCTTGCCGATGAAGGCTACCGCAAAAATGTCATCACCCATCGGGCTGTGCGCATATTGTCGGAAAGTGCGGCCTCTGTGCCTCTGGTATTATTTCGCGGTGATCAGAAACTGGATAACCACCCACTGCTTGATCTTCTGAACAGGCCAAACCCTACACAGGGACGGGCGGTGTTCTTTGAGACGGCTTATGCCTATCTTAATATTGCGGGCAATAGTTATCTGGAGCTTGTCATGGGCGGTGATAGTCTGCCTGCGGAACTTTATTCCCTGCGCCCGGATCGCATGAAAATAATTCCGGGGGCAAGCGGCTGGCCCAAGGCTTTTGTTTACGGCGTGTCAGGGCAGGAACATCAGTTTCCGGTAGACCCCATCAGCGGCAATAGCCCCATACTGCATCTGAAAACATTCCATCCGACAGATGATTATTATGGCCTGTCGCCACTGGAGGCCGCAGCTTACAGCGTCGATGTTCATAATTCGGCATCCAGTTGGAACAAGGCCCTGCTGGATAATTCGGCACGACCCTCGGGGGCATTGGTTTTTGAGCCTAAGGACGGCAATGCAGTTCTCAGTAAAGAACAATTTGACCGCCTTAAGCAAGAAATGGAAGAAAATTTTCAAGGCACCCGTAATGCCCGCCGGCCCCTTCTTCTTGAAGGCGGGCTGAAATGGCAACAGATGGCTTTCTCGCCGACAGATATGGATTTTATCAATGCCAAACATGTCTCCGCCCGTGAGATTGCGTTGGCCTTTGGCGTGCCGCCCATGGTGATGAGCATCCCCGGTGATAATACTTACAGCAATTACAAGGAAGCCAATCGGGCTTTATGGCGCAGCACGCTCCTACCCATGATGGACAAGATGATGACTTCCCTAAACCACTGGCTAACCCCCCATTTTGGCGATGACCTGCGCCTTGACTATGACCTAGATGCCATTCCAGCTCTCAGCCATGACAGGCAGGCCCTGTGGCAGAGGATCGGACGGGCGGATTTCATGACCCTGAATGAAAAACGCGCCGCGGTTGGCCTTGGGGCCATCAGTGGCGGTGATATTCTTGAATGAGAATAGGGTCGGGCCTGTTCCATGCCGTGCGCCAAGCAAAAGACGCCCATGTATCTGACGAAAATATATATCTTCTAATCTCCCAAGCCTCAGAAGAAGGCGCTGCGCGGGCCTTGGCGCAGCTGGGGTTAAGTGATGTGGATGCAGGGGTGGATATTTCGGAGCTTCGCGCCCTGCTCGACAGCTGGCGGGATACCAAGAAAACCGCCCGCCATGCCGTGATCCGCTGGGTCATGCGCTTATTCTTCTCAGCCCTGCTTCTGGGGCTTGCCGTCAAATTCAAGCTGCTTCAGCTTGGACAAACATTTGGACAATGAATGATTTTACATGAAACAGATAACAAAATTGGCCATTTCGAGGGCTATGCCAGTGTGTTCAATGTGGTGGATCGGGGCAATGACCTGATCCTGCCCGGCGCCTTCAAACGCTCCTTGGTCGACCGTGGTGCGGCGGGTGTTAAATTCCTCTGGCAGCATGATCCCAAAGAGCCGGTTGGTATTCTGGATGAGATTTATGAGGATGCCAAGGGGCTTTATGTGCGGGGGCGGCTCATTCTGGACGTGGGGCGGGCGCGGGAAGCTTATAAATTGCTTGGGGTTGGCGCTTTGGATGGGCTTTCCATTGGCTTTCATACCCTGAAATCAAATCAGCGGACAGATGGGGTGCGGATACTTACACAAGTGGACCTGTGGGAAATATCACTGGTGACATTCCCCATGAATGAGCAGGCCCGCATTTCCGCCTTCAAAACAGATTTTATCTCAGATTCAAATTTTGCGGTGGACGATACCGCATTCGTAGCCGGTCTTCGGCATTTAACCGCGCTCATGGCGCCCTCCTGCCGTAATGATGCGGCTGAAAACCTACAAAGGAAAACTTAAATGACATTGGAAACTAAAGAAGCGTTGGAAAATCTGACCCGTTCTTTCGAAAATTTCAAATCCACCAATGATGAAAGATTGGCGGAAATTGAAAGCAAGGGACAAGCAGACAATCTGACAGAAGAAAAACTGGGCCGTATGGGCAAAGAACTGGACAGGCTTCAGACAAAAGCAAACGGCATTCATGCGGCTCAGGCACGGCCAAATTTATCCACAAAACAGGGTCAGGATAGTGCCAAGATTGAAATGAAACGTCAATTCTTCGACGGCTTTATCCGCAAAGGCCATGAGATGAAACTTGATCAGAAAGCCCTAAGCACAACAGTGGACACAGACGGTGGTTTTGCAGTTCCTGAAGAACTTGATCAGCTGATAGAAAAACGTCTGCGGGATTTGTCGCCAATTCGCACTGAGGCTAATGTGATTGCCATCGGGTCTTCGACCTATAAAAAACTGGTCAATGTGGGTGGGATCACGTCCGGCTGGATTTCTGAAACCGGCGCACGGGTTGAAACCAACACCCCGACGTTACAGGAAATCATCCCGCCTCTGGGTGAAATTTATGCTAATCCGGCAGCGACCCAGACTATGCTGGATGATGGCAATTTTGATGTTGAAAAATGGCTGTCCGAAGAATTGGCTGAAGAATTCTCCTATCAGGAGAATGATGCCTTTGTTAATGGCAACGGCACCAATAAACCAAAAGGCTTCCTGCAATATACTGTCAGCACATCCGCTGATGACAGCCGCACATTCGGCGAAATTCAGGCTCTGAAAACTGGTGTTGCCGGTGATTGGGCGGCAACAGACCCGTCTGATATTCTGGTAGATATGATCCATGCCATGAAATCCGGCTACCGGAATGATGCCAAATTTTACATGAACACCAGCCTGCTCGGCGAAATTCGGAAATTCAAGGATGCTGATGGCAGTTATCTGTGGCGGCCCGGTCTTGAAAGTGGCGCTCCGGCAACACTTCTGGGCTATCCCGTGGTTGAGGTTGCGGATATGCCGGTTAAGGCGGCCTCTTCCCTGTCACTGTGTTTTGCCAATATGAAACGGGCCTATACCGTCACCGACCGCATGGGAACCCGCATCCTGCGTGACCCCTATTCCAACAAACCTTACGTGCATTTTTATACCACCAAGCGCGTCGGCGGGGCCGTGACCAACGATCAGGCCATCAAACTTCTACAGTTCGCACTCTAGGAAAAAATTCCTCCTGCAAACTTGGGGGCGGCTTTTCAGGTCGCCCTCTTTTTTTAATTCTTATCATTTTACCTAAAGGACTCGAAATGTTCGCAAATTTCACGGAAGAAACCTGTACAGGAACAGGGGCAACACTCGCCCTTGCAGGAGCTACGACAGGCCGGATTGCATTCAACAAGAGTTTTGCCGATGGTGATCTTGTAGCCTATGTGCTCGAGGATAGTGGTGGGATCATTATTGTCGCAGGGGTTGGGACATATGTTTCTGCCACAGATGACATTACACGAGCCGATACCTGGAACTGGAACGGTACTGTTATAGATGAAACCCCAGCCTCCAATATAACACTCAATGGTGGCACCCACACAGTTCGGTGTGGCCCGGTTGACAACCAACTCATAGGGTTAGTGCCATCGAACCCTGAAATATTGGGCGGTGACAGCGACGGTATATTATCTGTATCGCCATCAACGAGTAACTCCCTAGGCGGAAATATAGTCCTCTACGGCGACACACATAGCACGAAAGCCAAAGATCTAGAATTTAGAGCTAATACTGGAATAGAGCTTCATTATGACGCCAGTGCAGGCAAATGGGATTTTCAGGCTAATGCTATTGATATTTCCGGTATTTTCGCGACCTCAAATACAACAGACAGCACATCCCCAACTACAGGATCAATCCAGACAGATGGTGGTTTAGCTGTTGGTAAGTCTGGTTTTTTTGGGGGTGATATATCCATAGTAAGATCAACAAATGCTAAGCTGATATTAAATACCACAACAGCTAATTCTTCCGATAGTGGTGAAATAGAGTTCCATGAGAACAGTGTCAAATCTGCTTTTATGAAATATGACGGCAATGCCAATGAACTTGTTATAGGAACGCTTGAAAAAAACACTGCTCTAGTTATTAACAGAGTATCTGGAGGTGTGACATTTTCAGGTGATGTAAATATTGGCGATACAACCGACAGCACATCCACAGCTACAGGATCAATCCAGACTGATGGTGGTCTTGGGGTTGTCAAAAACATCATTGGGGGTCAATTAATTAAAAGCGGATCAGGTACTACAGGCTCCCGCCCAACACCGCAGGGTGCGGGCTCAATGTGGTTTGATACGACGTTGGGAAAGCCAATCTGGCATGATGGTACAAATTGGATAGACGCAACAGGGACTACGATATGATCAGGCCAGTGTTTAAGCTTGATCAAAAAGGATGGTTTAAAGCCTTGGGCCTTCACCATACTTTCGTAACTCTTCTAGCCATCTCTACAGGCCATTTTATACACTCCCATGTGGGCGCATATTTGGCTGTCCTTATGACGG
>JAGLJX010000337.1 GCA_023142175.1 Emcibacter sp. | reverse complement strand
GGATCGCACGGGTCGCATCATCATTACCGGGGACCGGAAATGTGATGTTATCCGGATCACAGTTTGTATCCAGAATGGCTACAACAGGAATACCAAGTTTGTTGGCTTCCAAAATGGCCAGTTCTTCTTTATTGGTATCAATAACAAAAAGAATGTTCGGAATACCGCCCATGTCTTTAATACCACCAAGCGCCCGTTCCAGTTTGTCACGCTCGCGTGTCATCTGAAGCAGTTCTTTCTTGGTAAGGCCAACAGTGTCTTCGGACAATTTCACATCAAGGTCTTTCAGACGCTTTATGGAATTTGAGATTGTCTGCCAGTTGGTCATCATGCCACCGAGCCAGCGGTGATTAACATAATACTGACCACAACGTTTGGCGGCTTCGGCGATTGGGCCGGATGCCTGACGTTTTGTGCCAACGAACAATACACGTCCGCCAGATGCGGTTACGTCACGTACTGTTTCCAGCGCACGATGCAGCAAAGGCACAGTGATAGACAGATTGATGATATGAACTTTATTGCGGGCACCAAAGATATATTCTTTCATCTTTGGGTTCCAACGGTGGGCCTGATGCCCAAAATGAACACCAGCTTCAAGAAGCTGACGCATTGAAAAACTTGGCACTGCCATAGTATTTTTCCTTAATTTACCGGTTAATCCTCCGCAGGTTGTGGCCCCTTATGGGACACCGGAAAGTCTTGCTCAATATGAGGAGTTCAACTTAAATCCTGCGTGTGAAGTAGGCGCGTAATACCGCCCTTTAGCCATAAGATCAAGCTTTTTTCTAACTTTTTTTAATGTCGATAGCGGCACGGGTGCGGCTCTGATCCACATCCTCGTATCCCGCGTCATCTGAAATCTTGCGAAAGCGGACTTTGTCGCCCGTAATAACCTCTGGCGTGACGGTGACTATTTCCCGCGCGGACAGTAATTCAAGAGCCTCGGCAACGCATTTGGCCTGCCCCAGTTTTTTAAGGTTCATCATGGTCGGGAACATCAAAACCCCATCTGATTCCTCAACCAAAGTCATGGGATGCATCCATTCCACTTCAGTAATTTCCTGCCCGTCAGGACTTGGGATTTGCCCTTCCGGTGCAACGCAAAGGAAAAACCGCGTATCAAAGCGGATCGGATAAACTTTAGGGGTAATCCAGTGAGCAAATGGCACGCAATCTCTCATATCCAATGTCACACCGGACTGATCCAGAAATTCCGCCAGCGTTATTTTTCCCGCCAGAAAATCTGGCCGGTATTTATCATCAATTGATTTACGTATATCCTCCCCGATGGATTGACCGTCTATGTTACCAATAATTAGCCCAGTTTCCTCAAACACTTCGCGTAGAGCCGCATAACGAAGGCCGCGAAATTCTGCGCTAATATTTTGCGATGCTTCTTTCTGATTACTTTCTTCCAAAGCCTTATCCGCCGGATCAAGTTTCCCCCCCGGAAAGACATAAGCCCCACCGGCAAATTTGATATTCTTATGCCGCTTGACCATCAGAATTTGCAGCACACCATATTCAGGGTGCACATCGCCGTCCCTAATGATCAGCACAGAAGCGGAGTCTCTTGGTTTCATTGGTTTATTGGTCATCTAAGCACTCTGTCAAATTTCATTTCCCATCCCTCCATTGTCATTCCCGCGCAGGCGGGAATCCAGACCTGACTAATAATGACATCGAATATGACTTCTTTATCTCACTAGATTCCCGCCTTCACGGGAATGACGTGTACAATACTTCCACACCATGATTTTTATTGACCCTCCGAGAATGACTAATTTAAAAATCTATATACAAAACTAATCGTCACGATTAATAGCAAGGTAATTAATAAAACTGAAACATGATTCATTATTCTATTTCCACCCTAAATCTCCCGCGCATCTGTCACACCCTTCATGGTCACCAACGCTCTGCGGATATCTGGCGATACTGTGTATTTATCTTTTAATTCTATTTCAATGTCATATTCGTCTTCATCTTCAACCTTGATTTTAAAGGTGATATAACCGCGTCCGCCTTTGTATTTATCCAGCACATCCTGTATCGCAGAAAGTGATGTGGCATCATCAAGGGTGATCTCAAGCCCCTTAGCCGTATTGGCTGCGACCGCTTCGATGGAGGCGAAGCTTTTGGCATTGATGCGCAGGCCTCTTTCGGGGTCGATGCTCGCCTCTACGGTGACAATGACGGAATTTCCGGTCTTGATGATCTCCTCCGCGCTGTCCAAAAGCTCGGAAAAGACCATACATTCAAAGCTGCCGTGGGCATCGGACAGACCGATGAAGGCAAATTTCTTGCCGCGCTTGTTTTTCATCACCCGGATACTCTGGATCGTCCCAGCCAGACGAACCGTGGCCCCGCCCTGTGCTTTGCGGGCTAATTCCGGTGAGGGCAGAATTTTCTGCCGTTCGAGAACCTTCACATAGGCATCGAGGGGATGGGCGGACAGGTAAAAACCGATAGCTTCCTTTTCATAGTTCAGACGGTCTATCAGTTGCCATTCGACCATATCCGGCAGCACCAATGCCCGTTCATCAGCCACATCACCAAACAGGCTGACCTGATTGCTGTTGCGCTGTTCTGTGGCGGCATGGGCATACCTTAAAATCATCTCAACGGAAGCCAACATCTGTGTTCGGTTGGGGTTGACACAGTCAAAAGCCCCGGCCTTTGCCAGATTTTCCAAGGCACGTTTATTAATTTGTTGGGTGTCTATGCGATTACAGAAATCTGTAACATCTTTAAAAGGCCCGTTCTTATCACGCT
>JAGLJX010000336.1 GCA_023142175.1 Emcibacter sp. | reverse complement strand
TATATATTTCCTCATTATGCTGCCCGAGGGTGGGGCCGGCCCATTTGATTTGTCCGGGGGTGTCGGAAAGCTTGGGGACAACATTCTGCATGGCCAATTTCTTGAACAATGGATGGTTGACCTTGACAATAGCTTCCCGCGCCTGAAAATGCGGGTCTTCTAGCATATCTGGTGCCCGGTAGATCTTGCCTTGGGGAATTCCAAATTCATCAAGTTTGGCTTGAAGGTTATCAGTGGTGAGAGTTACCGTCCATGTGGTGATTAAATCATCAAGTTCCTTCTGCCGTTCGCCGCGCGCATGATGGGTTGCATAACGTGGATCATCAAACAGCTCTGGTTGGCCCATAGCGGCACAGAGCCGTTTGAAAACGGTGTTTTGATTGGCGGCGATCAGTACCATCATATTATCTTTTGTTGGATAAACATTGGATGGTGCCACATTGGCCAATACGGCGCCGCTACGTTCACGAATATATTTTGTCTCAACATATTCTGTAATCAGAGATTCCATCATGGCGAGTACAGCTTCATAAATAGCCGAATCAACCATCTGGCCCATGCCAGTTTTTTCTCGATTATAAAGTGCCATCAAAGCACCTATGCAGGCAAATACAGCGGCCAGTTCGTCACCAATGCTAATGCCCATACGGCTGGGGGGTGTTTCAGGGTCGCCAACTACATAGCGCAAACCGCCCATAGCCTCGCCAATGGAGCCATAGCCAGGCTTTGAGGCATAGGGGCCGGTTTGTCCGTAACCAGACACGCGAACCATGATCAGCCCAGGGTTGATTTTCTTCAGTTCTTCATAACTCAAGCCCCATTTTTCCAAAGTTCCGGGGCGAAAGTTTTCGATTAGAATATCGGCTTTCTTAATGAGGTCTTTGACAATATCTTGGCCTTCCTTGGTCCGTAAATTCAAAGTGATGGATTTTTTATTACGGGCGACAACAGGCCACCATAAGGATTGGCCATCAACAACTTGTTGTCCCCACTGACGAAGGGGGTCTCCTGAGCCAGGTTGTTCTACTTTAATAACTTCAGCCCCAAAATCTCCCATCAATTGGCCGCAAAAAGGGCCTGCTAAAAGTTGGCCTAGTTCGATAACACGGACATTCTTTAAGGGGCCAAATAAATCATCTTTTTGTTGTGTCATGGTGTTATCTTTCATTTAGCTAAGGCTATATAACTCTATTTTATTAACAGCGAATATTACGTCATCTCTTATCATTTTTGTATACATACTTTTTACCATAAAGCAAGAATATTTATGTGATACATTAAGTTTTTGCACCCTGCAATGAATAACATAAGCCATATGTTCTGCTAGGGTGATGCTCTTTAAGGGGGGGGCGCATAAGAAAATACCAACTTTGTGAAAATTATTATTTTGTATACAAGTGATAAAGAATCATATAACAATTTAGGGGGAGCAATAAGGCTAGCAAAATCTTTCTGGCCAATAGCCAGCGGTTTCAGGATGGTATTTAATTTGAATAAAATATGGGAATAAAAATGACTGAATCAGCAGAAGACAATTATAAAAATGTATGGGGCAATAAACTTGGTTTTGGTAAAAAGCCTGTTTTATTGGTGATTGATTTCCTGAAGGGCTATACCACAGAAGGATCGCCACTTTTTGCTCCAGGCGTTATTGGGGCCGTGCAGAAATCTGTTGATCTAATAGCTGCCGCCAGACGGCATGGTATTCCTGTTATCCATACTAAGGTTCGGTACCATCCTCAAACTTTTGCAGATGGAGGTCTTTGGGTCAAGAAGGCTCCGGTTTTAGAATGTCTGATTGAGGGTAATGAACTGGCGAACTTTTGCGATGAAGTCTTACCGTTAGAATCAGAAACTGTTATCACCAAACAATATGCTTCCGCTTTCTTCGGCACTAGCCTGATAGCCACCCTGAATGCCCTAAATATTGATACTGTTTTGATGGCAGGTTGTACTACCAGCGGCTGTATCCGCGCTACGGCAGTTGATTGTATTCAATATGGTTTCCGCCCGATCGTGGTTGAAGAATGTGTCGGCGATCGTCACCCTGACCCGCATAATGCTAATCTATTTGATATTGGCAATAAGTACGGCGATGTGGTCACGCGTCAGGAAGTAATTGGTTATCTGGATAAATTATTCGGCTAACAGCGTAAAAGTCAAAAAATATAAATCAAAATAGATATGCAAAATATAGAAGGTGTTAATATGACTGAACTTACCCAGACGAAGAATTATGATTATGTTCCAATTATTGATCGTCCGCCATTGAAATTACCAAATGGTGCTCGTGTGGCGGTTGTTCCCTATATTAATATTGAGCATTTTCCAGAGAATGTTCCCGGAACTGCTATTATCCCCGGTACTCAGCAGTTTGAACCGGATGCTCTGAATTATGGCTGGCGGGATTACGGT
>JAGLJX010000335.1 GCA_023142175.1 Emcibacter sp. | reverse complement strand
CGCTGTTTAACCTTGCCGCCTTCCAGATAATAAAGGTCCAGAAGTTTGCCCATATCGGAAATGGTAAAGCCGACACGTTTTCCCCTGAGTATCCAAGCTAATCTGGCGCGGTCTTTTTTGGAATATATGCGGGTTTGGCCGTTGCGCGTGGGCGCAATAAGCTTTTGATCTTCGTAGAAGCGTAAAGTCCGGGGCGTGATGTTGAATTCTTCTGAAAGTTCAGAAATGCTGTAAGTTTTCTCAGTCATTATATCCCACAAATCTAACAATCATAGATAAGCCGCAACCGTACATACTAAAACAACACGGGGTTGGCAGGCCTTAGAATCGATGATGTAACAATAGCTTACCTTTACGTAAAGGTCAACTAAAAATGACGAGCGTTTAAAGGGTATATAATGGTATCATTGAAGTGCAAATTTGTTTAGGATGGAAAGGGTATAAGCGCCTTGGACAAGCTACTATTTCAACATAAAAACTGAAGAATAATAAACATGCAGATTTATCTGCCTATTGCTGAAATTTCGATTAATATTTTTTTGCTGCTTGCCATGGGTGGTGGGGTTGGCTTTTTGTCTGGCATGTTTGGTGTAGGCGGGGGCTTCCTAATGACACCTCTCCTGATTTTTGTAGGCATACCCCCAGCGGTTGCGGTGGCAACGGAGGCCAACCAGATTACCGCCGCTTCGGTGTCCGGCGCGTTGGCCCACGGGCGGCGGGGCGGCATAGACTATAAAATGGGTGGTGTCCTTATTGTCGGCGGGGCGATCGGCTCTTATTTTGGGGCCATGATATTCACAATACTCAAGGCAACAGGTCAGGTTGACCTGATGATTTCGCTGGCTTATGTGGTGTTTCTGGGTGGTATTGGCGGCATGATGTTTGTGGAAAGTGTTCGCAGCATTATGCGCAATCGGCGTGGGGACGCACCAACGCCGGGCCGACGCCGACGGACATGGATTGATGCTTTGCCGTTCAAGATGCGGTTCCGTACCTCTAAGATGTATGTTAGCGCCATATTGCCGCTGGCTATTGGCGGCCTTGTGGGTGTCCTGGCTGCGATCATGGGGGTTGGTGGCGGCTTCATTATGGTTCCCGCCATGATTTATCTGTTGCATATGCCCATCAAGGTGGTGATCGGCACATCCCTGTTTCAGATTACTTTTGTTACTGCCAGCGTTACCTTTCTGCATTCAGTCAATACCCAGACTGTCGATGTGGTGCTGGCGCTGATCCTGCTGGTCGGGGCGGTGATCGGGGCGCAGATAGGTGCTCGGGTCGGGCTGAAGCTGAAGGGGGAGCAGTTACGTATCCTGCTGGCGATGCTGGTGTTGGTGGTTTGTATCAAAATGGCTATTGATCTGGTGGTGGAGCCGGGCGAGCTTTATTCGGTTACAACAATGGGAGTTGTCCATTGATACGCTCTCTTGGACATATGGGTCTGGTTTGGCTTTTTAGTCTATGGCTGGCGCAGTCTGCGCAGGCGGAACGTATGGTTACGGACCTGTCGAGCCATGTCATTGAAATTACCTCTGAATTTTCCGGAACGGAACTGCTTATCTTTGGGGCCATTGAACGGGGTCTTCCCCAAGCGGACGGCGGCCATGGCGTTACCATAGAGGGTATGGATTATGACATCATTGTTGTGGTGCAAAGTTCGCGCCATGACATGGTAGTCCGGCGCAAGGAACAGGTTGGCCCTATATGGGCAAATAAGGACTTCAGGACTCTAAAAGATGTGCAGGGCTATTATGCGGTCACCTCCACTAGACCACTTGACCTAATTCTTTCAGAGGATCAGCTGATAGAGCTGCAAGCAGGACTAAAACAACTTAAGATTGTATTTGTTGAATCGTTAAGTCCCAAAGAAAGAAAAGAATTTCGCGCTGGATTTATTCGAAATATGAAGGCCAAAAAACTCTACAACCAACAGGAGGGAACCATTAGCGTTCTGGATGGTATCCTGTTTCGGGCAATTTTAGAATTTCCCGCCAATATGCCAGTGGGGGATTATCAGGTGGATGTGCATCTGGTAAGGGACGGAGAATTGCTCCTGAGCGAGCAGTCACCTTTAGAGGTTGGCAAGGCCGGACTGGAAAGACTTATTTTTAGATTTGCCCACGAACATCCGGCCTATTATGGTATTATGGCGATTATTGTGGCGCTATTCGCGGGCTGGCTCGGCGGCTTCCTGTCCCGGAAAATGAGCGGATAACATCCTTGTGATATAATATTCCTTGCAGATTCTAGCTGAGACGCTAAAAGGAAACTCATGGATAGTATCGAAATTTCATATTTAGTCGCCGTAGTTAGCGGAATGTTCAGTTTTCTGTCTCCCTGCGTGCTGCCGCTGGTTCCGGCATATATCTGTTTTATAACAGGGAACAGCTATCAGGACGTAAGCGAGGGCGAGAAGATCGCTAAGTGGGCCATGTTCTGGCCTGCCGTGGCTTTCGTGCTTGGCTTTTCTACTGTATTTATTGCCTTGGGGGCCGGGGCATCTGCTGTACAGGGAGTTCTGCAGGAATATAAAGAAATCTTTTCCAAGATATCCGGCGTAATGATCATGATCCTCGGTCTTCATTTCGCAGGCGTAATAAAACTATCTTTTCTTTATAAAGAAGCCCGCTTCCAGACCAGCGGTGAGCAAAAAGGGCTGATCGGGGCATATGTGATCGGACTGGCATTTGCCTTTGGCTGGACACCCTGCAACGGACCTATCCTCGCCACAATCCTCACACTGGCGGCCACTCAGGAGCATTTCTCTCAGGGTGTTGCTCTATTGGCGGTATATTCACTGGGGCTTGGTGTTCCTTTTATTATTGCATCCGTGGCTATCAATAAATTTTTGAGAGCCTCTAGCAGGGTGAAAAAACATATGCGCACCATAGAGCTTGTTATCGGGGTTCTGTTGTTGGTAACGGGTCTGGCCATATTTACAGGATCTCTGCAAAGTTTTGGTTTTTACCTGATAGAAGCTATGTCGTGGTTGGCTGAAATAGGCTAATAGCTAGAGTGTGTTTTAGATAAAAAAAAGACCTCGATGAAGTTCGAGAACTTCACCGAGGCAGTCAGGCAGATGAAAGGTCATGTAATGACCTTTCAAGGGATTAGTATAAAAATACAACCTATAAGTTCATTATACGAATAATTATAAAATAAAACAACTAAAATTTAATGAAAAGTTTTCTGAGGTACTAAAAGAAGATTACTCAGTATTCCATTAAGCTCGTCCCAGAGGTATAGGCCATTGGGATTATCTTCCTCAATCATCTGATCAAGCATCAATTCGGAATAGGTAAGAGCCTTTGCTCCATATTGGGAAAAAAGGTCTAATGCCGCGATCTCAATCAGCGGTTTTGGGTCGGCGCCTAGATTCTTCATTTCCTGAACCAACTCAAGAATAGAAAGATCCGCATAGCTAGAAGCATTGGTTTCGTTCGTGTTTATTAAAATTTGCTGATTCACGGCATTCTCCTTCACATAATTTTAATGCAAAAGACGCGCCATATAATTAAGCATAGGATATGATTGAATATTATTCGTTTTGGTAAATTGATTGCTCGGTAGATTATGCTTGAAAGGGAAAAATATGCCCATTGAAATATTTTAAACTATCAGTGAATAAATTTCCTGGGATCTATCATTACGGCTGATTTTTTTAAAAGAAATATTTGAAAATATTTTTTTGAAGTCTTTAATAATTACCTCAAAATTAGTGTAATTTAACAACGACTCGGAAATAATCAGGCCATCCAGCTTAATACCTATATATTTAATACAGGTTATAGCTGAAATCGTGTGGCTTAAAGTTCCGAGGCTGGAACCGGTAACCAAAAGGCAATGGCAGTTGAGCCTCTGCATTAAATCCAAGGTTGTATAGTCATAATCCAGCGGTGTCATGATTCCACCCACACCTTCTATCAGGAGAAAGTCCAAATCTTCATTGGCTTGCTTCTGACAAAAATTGACAACTTTATCCAGATCAATCGTACGTCCGGTATTTTCTGCCGCCAGATGGGGTGGTATTGGGTCTTCATAACGCCAAGGGGAAATTTGGACGGCATTATTCAGGGTTAGTGGGATACCCATTTCCCTAAGCAGCAGGCCGCTATCGGTCTGCTCGATCGCATCCTCATCAAAGCCGCTGATGATCGGTTTTATGGCGCGAGCTTTATATCCGGCGTCCCGCAATTGCCACAGCAACATACAGGTGACATAGGTTTTGCCAATATCAGTTCCTGTCGCGCCGATAAAAATGGTCTTGGTCATTTTATGATCTCATATTTTTTTAAGGCCGCCACCAATGCGTGGATATCCTTTTTCTCATGAAGCGCTGAAAAGGTGAAACGAAGTCGTGCTGCGCCGTCCGCTACTGTTGGCGGGCGTATCCCGGTGACCAGAAAGCCTTCCTGTTCAAGGGCGGCGGCAAAACACATGGTTCTGTCCGTATCCCCAATGATGATCGGTACAATTGGGCTTGCGGGCTCTGGTAAGTTAGCCAGCTGTGCAAACTCCCGCGCATTATTAAGCGGGCGGCGGCAATAGTCCTGTTCATTCGCTATGATGTCCAGAGCCGCGAGGGCGGCGGCAACACTGGCTGGTGGCAGGGCCGTGGTATAGATCAGGCTGCGGGCACGGGTTTTGACAAGTTGGATCACGGGCCTGCTGGCGCAGAGATACCCGCCGAAACTACCAATGGATTTCGACAGGGTTCCCATTTGCAACGGGATATCCGGCAGGGGGCTGAACATATGGCGGCTGCCCTTGCCGTTTCCTATTACGCCAAGGCCGTGGGCATCATCGCTCATCAGCCAGCAATCATTGTCCTGTGCCAGAATACTTAATTCATCAAGGGGGGCCAGATCGCCATCCATGCTGAATACGCCGTCAGTTAGTATAAGGGCGTTTTGGTGATTTTTTCTGAACTGGTGAAGTAATTCGCACAGATGATCCATATCGTTATGTCGGAAGGTGACTGTTAAAGCCCCGGTCATGCTACTGCCCGCGCGCAGACAGGCATGGCTCAGCTCATCAATGAAAATAACATCCTTAGCATCAATGAGAGTGGGGATAATGCCAATATTGGTCAGATAGCCGGAGCTAAAAATGCAGGCATCTTCTGTTCCCTTCAAGGCGGCTAGTCGTCCTTCCAATTCCGTAATCAGGGGGTGATTGCCCGTGACCAACCGTGATGCACCGCTTCCTGCCCCATATCGGTCAATGGCATCTTTGGCGGCCTGAACGACTTTTGGATGATGGGTGAAATTAAGATAATCATTACAACAGAATGAAATAAGCTCCCGCCCGTCTCGCCGCGCTTTTGCTTTTGCAGCCCGCTCCGTGATGTGAATATGACGTTTAAGCCCCTGTTCAATGAGGGGTTTCAGCTTTTTTTTTGCGAATGTATCAAGAGATTTCATATATGTACCTTGAAAATATTAAGCTGATCCTGAATTATGCCATCGGGGGCGATCTGTCAATCAAAGAGCAAAAAACTTGACTCTGGAGCTACAGTCACTAATTTTGAGCGAAAATAAGTAATTTGGAATGAATATGGCCATATCATCGGAACAATTGTCTACCCATACCCCATATCCGGATGGATTCCGTCATAATTGGACCAAGCGGGAAATACTGGAATTTTTTGATCTGCCCATGATGGATTTGCTGTTTCAGGCGCAGACCATCCACCGAAAATATTTCAACCCCAATAAAATTCAGCTTTCCCAGCTGTGCAGTATCAAGACCGGCGGCTGTCCGGAAGACTGTAAATATTGCCCCCAGTCATCCCGCTACCAAACTGATGTTGATGCGAAACGGTTGATGGCGGTGGAGGAAGTTCTGGAAGGGGCGCGGGCGGCAAAAGCTAATGGCGCAACCCGCTATTGCATGGGCGCGGCATGGCGCAGCCCAAAGGGTCGGGACATGGACGCGGTATGTGACATGATTAAAGGTGTTGCAGATTTGGGTCTTGAATCCTGTATGACGCTGGGTATGCTTGACGGGGAACAGGCTGAGATTTTGAAGCAGGCCGGACTTGATTATTATAATCATAATGTGGACAGCTCACCGGAATATTACAAAGAAATTATCACTACCCGCACTTATCAGGATCGTCTGGACACGCTTGAAAATGTTCGTAGCGCGGGCATAAATGTCTGTAGCGGCGGCATAGTCGGCATGGGCGAGAGCAGGGCGGACCGGGCCGGAATGTTGCAGACTTTGGCCAATTTACCAGAGCATCCGGGCAGTGTGCCGATCAATATGCTGGTGCAGGTAGAGGGCACACCTCTTTATGGTGAGGGCCAAATGGACCCGTTTGATTTCATCCGGACCATTGCGGTGGCGCGGATGCTTATGCCGGCTTCTTATGTGCGGCTGTCTGCGGGACGGGAAGCGATGAATGATGAAATGCAGGCCATGTGTTTCATGGCCGGTGCCAATAGTATCTTTTATGGTGAAAAGCTGCTGACGACCACTAACCCAATGCAGAATACGGATCTGGAACTCTTCGCCCGCCTTGGTATGACGCCAGAAGGTCAGTAATGAATAAAGAATTACCCCATTGGTTCAAGGAGGGTTATGGCAACATCTGGTTGCCCTATGCTCAGATGCAGACTGCCGATGATGCCCTGCCTGTGGTTGCCACAGATGGCGTTTCCATCGAACTTGCCGATGGGCGCAAGCTGATAGACGGCATCGCCTCATGGTGGACGGCGTGCCACGGCTATAACAATGCTTCCATGCAGGAAAAAATAATCGCTCAGGTTAAAAATATGTCCCATATCATGCTGGGTGGCTTGGTGCATGAGGGCGCGGCGACCTTAGCCAAGCGTCTGGCTGATCTGTTGCCCGGTGATCTCAATCATGTTTTCTTTTCCGAAAGTGGTTCGGTGTCTGTGGAGATTGCGCTGAAGATGGCGGTGCAATATTGGACTAATAAGGGGGAAGAGGGCCACCATCGTTTTGTCTGTTTCCGTTCTGGCTATCACGGCGACACCACGGCGGCCATGGCTGTTAGCAATTCGGGTGGCAATAATGATCAGGGGATGCATAAGGCCTTCAGCGGATTTCTACAACAGCAGTTTCTACGCCCCTTGCCGGAAACAGCGGCGGAAATGGCAGAATTTGAAGAATTTCTAGCGGAACATAAAGGGCAGATCGCCGGCGTGATCATGGAGCCACTGGTGCAGGGTGCAGGTGGCATGAAATTTCACGGGGCCGAGACATTAAGCGCTATTTCCAAAGTCTGTAAGACCCAAGATGTTCTGCTGATACTTGATGAAATATTTACCGGATTTG
>JAGLJX010000334.1 GCA_023142175.1 Emcibacter sp. | reverse complement strand
CCCATAACAAAAAATCTGCATGTAGGTCCGCTATAATCAGTCTGTCATGGAATGTTTGCGTTTTTGCGTTTACGCCAAAATGTCTTTCTGTGTTTATTATTTTATTCACACTGGCGTCCATATGGCTCGCATATTTAGGCAGTACAACATAATAAACAATTAGAAGCAGGCTGATTATTGTTAAAAAGAATATTTTGAGTTTTCCTGCGCGTGATTTTTTTGGCATAATCTTCCCTAGAAATAGTAATAAATCTTATATTTGAATTCAGTAGACCCGATAATAGTTATCAAGATAATGAATTGTCAACAGCCTAACAAATGATTGATTTTTCATTTATTATCCTATACCAGTGGCTTGATGAATTTATAAAGAATGATAGTGAAAAATATGTCTCAGGAAAATAATGCAGCCGGCATTTCCTATGGCTTGGGTGCCTTCATAATCTGGGGGTTAATGCCGATATTTTTTAAAGAATTATCTCATGTGGATGCCTTGGAATTTCTTGGGAGCCGTATGGTGTGGTCCTTTATATTTTTGATTTTCCTGTTATTTTTCAGACGCACAATTCCCATGTTCATTCAGGAAGTCCGCGAAGTATTCACAAATAAGAAATTGCTATTACTGCTCTTGTTCTCAGCCGTTTTACTCAGTTCCAACTGGCTGGTTTATATCTGGGCAATCGCCAATGACGATGTGGTGCAGGCAAGCCTCGGTTATTTCATTAACCCTTTGATGACCGTCATACTTGGCATGTTAGTCCTTGGGGAAAAATTAAGCAGCACCAAATTATTATCCGTTGGTCTTGCCGCCGTTGGTGTGCTTTATATGATTTTTGAAGGTGGGGAGCTTCCCTGGATTGCTTTATATTTGGCAACCAGTTTTGCCATATATGGCCTGATCCGGAAAAAAATTCTGATCGGGTCTATCATGGGTCTGTGGGTTGAGATGCTCATTCTGCTGCCAGTTGCCGGTGGTTATCTGATTTATCTGAATTTATCTGCTCCCGCCGAAATTATTGGTCATGATGGTTATACTTTATTCATGCTGGCAATAAGCGGGGCCGTAACAACAATCCCATTGGTGTTATTCACCTCTGCGGCGAGAAGGTTGCCACTATCAACAGTGGGGATATTACAGTATATCGCGCCAACCATAAGTTTACTGCTCGCGGTATTTTTATGGAATGAGCCGTTCACGATGACCCATATGATAGCCTTCGGATGTATCTGGGGGGCTCTGTTAATTTATTCCATGGATAATTTTCTGCCCTCAAGACAAAAGGCCACAAACCAATAATATTACGGCAATTTAGCTGAGGGGCTCCAAAGGCTGGAATTCCTCTATAGGCAGGTCGAGGTCAACAACATTTGACGGCGCACTAGGCTGGCCTGATTTTGAGTAAGCCCTTATGTAATAGCTATATTTCAGGCCACAAAGAACGGATTTGTCATTGAATTTTCCGCCCTTTTTAGCCTGTATTACACGAGCCTTGCCGCCATCCTCAGAACGGTAGAGATCATAGCCGGAAACATTACCTGATGCTCTCTGCCATTTTAATTTCACCGCACCATCCTCATATTCAGCCGTCAAAGGGTTCTCGGTTTCCCATATGGGAAGAATGGCATCGGGGTCATATTCCGGCGGCTGGATATAATCCTTGGGCCAGAGAAAACAGGTGACTTTCAAGAATTTTTCATCAAGCTGCTTACAGACATTACAGTAAACACAGCGCACAATATCATGCTCGCGTCCCATGGCGACCTTGCGGGGCCAGTTAGGATCTACAAGAAGCTGCCGCGCCATGCCAATCATATCAGCCTTGCCATCACGCAAAAGCTGTTCGGCATCATCGGGATTATTGATCTTGCCCGCGGATATGACGGGGATGTTATAGCCCTTGTCATTGATCAATTTCTTTATGGAAGCTGCATAATGCACATGGGGCAGTTTGGGAAATGAGGCTCCGGGCATACAGCGTTCACCGGAATAACCGGTATAGGGGTAAGGGGGAAGTCCTTCCTGTAGTATGGCATCTTCAAATTTCCCGCCCACTGACAGAGATATATAATCCACTCCAAGTTGGGCCATACGCAGGGCAATCAGGCGGCTGTCCTCAATGGTATAACCGTCCTTGATCATCTCATCAGCGAGGAAACGTACTCCTATGGGGAAATCATCACCGACTTTGGAACGGACTTCGGCCATCACATCGCCAAACATCCTTAAACGTCCTTCAAGGGAGCGTCCATCGTAACGGTCGCGACGTTTGTTCAGGCGTGACAGAAAAGACGACAGGGTATAGGCATGGGCCGAATGAAGTTCGATCCCGTCATAGCCTGCCTTTTTTGCCCGCACAGCGGCATCGCCAAAATCCCTGATGATGTCTTTAATATCATCTTCCGATAACATATCAATGGTCTGGCGCCAACCGGAACGGGCCACCTTCATAAAATGGATCAGTTGGGGAAAAACGCGTGAATCGCTAATGTCATGGATGGCTTTGGTGAGCTTTTGGTGGCCTTCAATAAATTTATCATCGGAAAGACGCAGAAGCGGGCCTGATTTAGCCTGATGAATAGCCATAGCTTCCACAATGATCAGGCCAACATTCCCTCGGGCATAACCCAGATAACGGTCGATAATATCCTGATTGATATAGCCATCTTCGCCGGAGAGCCGGGTCACCATAGCCGGTACAATCGTTCTGTTGATGATGTTCAATCCGTTAATGGTGATTGGCCTTTAGAATATGTTCATGCATGTTTTTTCCAATATTATCGGTCTTTATAACATAATTATTTTAAGCTCAAAAGAAAATATTTAATGCATTAAATATAAATCTGTATAAAACGAAGTCGCTGTTAGGAAGAATATTTTATATTAAATTTATTCAGGAACTTGATGTAAAACAATTCATTTTACATCTAAAGCGCTATTATCTAAGTCAGTAAAGAGTTTGAGTTGAATAATATATTAAGTATGTTAAATATATTGAAAGTGAGTAAAATAAGAAATGGCTAATAAAGATAAAGATATGAATAGTGAAGAGCAAAAAAAATTAAAACTCTGGGTCAGAATGTTGGCTAGCTCGACACGTGTGGTTCAGGTTTTGAACAAACGTATGAAGCAACAAACGCCGCTTACTTTGGCTAAATTTGATGTTTTGGTCGCCATTGACCGCACACCGGGCGGGGTTGTTACTATGAGCGAACTATCACGGATGTTGCTCGTGTCCAATGCCAATACCACGGGCATGGTTAGCCGCCTGATCAAAGACGGTCTGGTGGAAAAATGGGCTTTGCCCACCGACAGACGGGTTTATAGTGTTGCAATGACCAGTGAAGGCCGTAAAACCCTAAAGCATGCCATTGGTGTTCATAAGGGCTGGGTGGATGAGCTTTTGGGTAGCATTGATGAAGACAAGCTTGATGGCCTGATTGGTATTTTCAGCGATTTCAAAAAAGATCTGGCGGAAATTGAACCCTAAGTTAGGTCGTCCCAAAGTTCCTTGACCTTATCAAAGAAGCCGGAAGATTCCGGGCTGACATCATCACCACATTCATCGGCAAAGGCCCGAAGCAGTTCTTTTTGTTTTTTGGTCATATTGACGGGCGTTTCAACCGTAGTCTGAATAACCATATCACCAAACTGTTGTGAATGAAGCACCGGCATACCTTTGCCGCGCATACGGTATTGCTTGCCTGTTTGATTGCCCGCACTGATTTTCACCGTGGCTTTTTTGCCGTTTACGGTCGGCACATTGATTTCACCGCCGAGCGCCGCCGTGGTCAGCGCAATGGGAACATTGCAGAAGATGGTCGAGCCATCCCGCTGAAATATGGGGTGATATTCAATGGAAATGAAAATATATAGATCACCGCAGGGGCCATTTTGCGGGCCACATTCACCTTCACCCTGAAGCCGGATTCTGGTGCCATCCTCGACACCAGCAGGAATTTTAACGGAAAGGGATTTGTTTTTCTGTTTATGGCCTGTGCCATGGCATCCGCCACATGGCTTGGAAATCACTCTGCCTTGACCTTGACAGGTGGGGCAGGTGCGTTCAACGGTGAAGAAACCCTGTTGGGTTCTGACCTTGCCAATGCCGCCGCAACTATTGCAGGGTTCGGGCTTGGAGCCTTCCTCGGCACCGGTACCCTCACAACCCTCGCAAGTAATCGTAGTTGGAATGGTGATTTTTTCCTGCTTACCCATGAAAGCATCTTCCAAAGTAATGCTCAGGTTATAGCGCAGGTCGGCACCGCGGCTGGGCGCATTGCTGCGTCTGCTGCGACCACCGCCCATGCCAAACAGGTCCTCAAATATATCGGAAAAAGCACCGTCAAAACCGCCGCCGCCCGCGCCGCCGCGTCCCATGCCGCCATTTTCAAAGGCTGCATGACCAAATTGATCATAGGCTGCGCGCTTTTGCTCGTCTTTGAGGATTTCGTAAGCCTCACCAACTTCTTTAAATTTGGCTTCTGCTTCGGAATCGTCATGATTACGGTCGGGATGATACCGCATGGCTTTCTTGCGGTAAGATTTTTTTAGTTCGTCCGCAGTTACGCCGCGTTCTACTTCAAGTATGTCATAAAAACAGGTCTTCGCCATGATAATCCCGGTATTCTACCCTATATGTGTGTATGCCGTCCTGCGAATGGCAGAACGGCAGTTCGTTATGTTATTTTGTGATGATTATATAATCTGATCATTAAGATAAAATTATTTTTTATCGTCATCAACTTCTTCAAAGTCGGCATCAACAACATCTTCTTCTGCCGCACTGGAGGGTGCTTCTTCGCCAGCTTCTGGTGCATCGGCCTGATCTTTATAGATAGCTTCGCCCAGCTTCATGGAGGCTTTCTGCAACACATCTAATGCAGTTTTAATGGCTTCCACATCGTCTTTTTCAGCGGCTTCCCTAACGGTCTTGATAGCATCTTCGATGGCGGTCTTATCAGCCGCATCAATTTTGTCACCATGCTCACTCAACTGGCTTTCCGCAGAATGGGCCGTTCCTTCGGCCTGATTGCGGGCCTCGACCAGTTCCCGACGCTTCTTATCGTCTTCGGCGTTGGCTTCGGCGTCCTTGACCATTTGCTCAATGTCGTCATCACTAAGACCACCAGAGGCCTGAATACGGATCTGCTGTTCCTTGCCCGTGCCTTTGTCTTTTGCGGATACATTGACGATACCGTTTGCATCAATGTCGAATGTCACTTCCACCTGTGGTACACCGCGTGGAGCTGCGGGAATACCGACCAGATCAAACTGTCCGAGCATTTTGTTATCAGCCGCCATTTCGCGCTCACCCTGAAATACACGGATGGTCACAGCGGACTGATTATCTTCAGCCGTGGAGAAGGTCTGGGACTTCTTGGTGGGGATTGTTGTATTGCGATCAATAAGGCGCGTGAATACGCCGCCCAATGTCTCAATACCCAGTGACAATGGTGTCACATCCAGAAGCAATACGTCTTTCACGTCACCCTGAAGAACACCCGCCTGAATAGCGGCACCCATGGCAACAACTTCGTCCGGGTTCACACCCTTATGAGGCTCGCGACCGAAAAATTCTTTCACCACTTCGGTGACTTTTGGCATACGGGTCATGCCACCAACCATAACAACTTCGTCAATTTCACCCGCAGTCAAGCCCGCATCTTTCAAGGCGGCTTTACAGGGAGCGATGGTGCGCTGAATGAAGTCCTTTACCAGTTCTTCAAACTTGGCGCGGGTTAGTTTCATGGTTAAATGCTTTGGGCCGGACGCATCCGCCGTAATGAACGGCAGGTTAATTTCGGTTTGCTGGGCGCTGGAAAGCTCGATCTTGGCCTTTTCAGCGGCTTCTTTCAGCCGTTGCAGAGCCATATTATCGGATTTCAGGTCAATGCCCTGTTCTTTCTTGAATTCAGTGGCGAGATATTCCACCAGACGCATATCAAAATCTTCACCGCCGAGGAAAGTATCGCCGTTGGTGGATTTTACTTCAAACACACCGTCGCCAATTTCAAGGATGGAGACATCGAACGTACCGCCACCAAGGTCAAACACGGCGATGGTCTTGCCGTCTTCTTTGTCCATGCCATAAGCAAGGGCAGCGGCAGTTGGCTCATTGATAATACGAAGCACTTCCAGACCGGCAATTTTACCGGCATCTTTGGTGGCTTGGCGCTGGGCATCGTTAAAATAAGCGGGAACGGTAATAACGGCCTGTGTCACACCTTCGCCAAGATATTCTTCGGCGGTTTCTTTCATCTTCTGTAAGATAAATGCAGAAACCTGACTTGGGCTGTAATCTTCACCCTGAGCTTCAACCCAGGCATCGCCGCTGTCGGCCTTGATAATCTTGTAAGGCACCATTTCGATGTCTTTTTGAGTGGCTTTGTCATCAAATGTGCGACCAATAAGACGCTTGATGGCAAAGAGCGTGTTTTCTGCATTGGTTACGGCCTGACGTTTAGCAGGCTGTCCAACAAGTTTCTCACCGTCTGCTGTGAAAGCTACCATGGAAGGGGTTGTTCTGCCGCCTTCTGCATTTTCGATAACTTTTGGCTTTGCGCCGTCCATGATTGAGATACACGAATTTGTCGTACCTAAGTCAATTCCAATTACTTTACCCATACTGTCCTCTATTTTTTAGCGGATATATTTGTCCGTCAATTACATTCAAAAGTTCATGGAGCTTATATAAGGCCATTTTTCAGCACTGCAAGGGGATATATTAAGTTTTCTGTATTTTTATCTTGTCTGTTGGCACTAAAAAAAATTACTCTGGGGTAAGTTTAATACTTAAGGAATGAATAGTGAAACTTCTACTTTCGATTATGATAATTTTTAGTTCTGCTCAATTCTCTTTTGCAGAGGAGGGCGTTCTTACGATAACAGACGCGTGGGCGCGTCCGGTGATATTGCAAAATAGACCCTTGGCCGCCTATTTCATCATTAAAAATGATACGGGCAAGGAAGATAAATTGATTAAGGTCACATCATCTCTTGCCGACCGGGTTGAAATGCATACGCACAAACATGATGGCGGAGTGATGAGAATGATGCGGGTAGAAGCAATACCCGTGGCTGCCAATGGCATTGTTGCCGTAAAACCGGGGGGCTATCACCTGATGCTCTTTGGCGTGAAGAAAAAACTGGCTATTGGCGATGAACTGCCCCTGACTCTGACTTTTGCCCATAGCGGGAAAATTCAGGTCATAGCCAAGATAATGAAAAAAGCTTCCTAAAGTGTAATTATTTTCATTCTGATGATTTTATCACCCAGAGGGGTATTTAACTACTTAACCTATTGCTTTAAAAGCAGCACGTGTGACAACGGCATTGTTTTGTGGTAGGATAAGTTGGGCATTACCTATATGCTATATATCAAGTTGTGAGTTTTATATTCGCCGCTTTAGTTATTTAAACAAAAGGTTCAGTATGCGTAAAACTGAATTAGAAACGGAAACTCTGGATTTACTATTGGACAGACGTTATGTCGAAGGCGTTAATTCCTTTAGGACAACCTGCGATAAGAGTACGGATTGCAAGTATATCTTAGATTGTCTCCAAAGGTGTTTAATTCCTAAATTACGCTATATGTCTTTATCCAATGGTGAAAAGGGCTTGGAAATAGTTATTTCTGAATTATTGGATTTGTGGCTAATTGATGAAATCTGAATGTCCTATACCTTGGTATCCACATGGGGTGCTTCTCCGCCTTTGGCAACGCCAACCATAGCGGGGCGTAACAGACGGTCTTTGATGACAAAACCCACCTGCATGACTTGAACGATAGTACCGTCTTCTTTGC
>JAGLJX010000333.1 GCA_023142175.1 Emcibacter sp. | reverse complement strand
GTCTTCGGGTGATGCGCAAGATTGAACAGATCGTCCGCGAGGAACAGGATAGAGCCGGGGCGCAGGAAATTCTCATGCCCACCATCCAGCCTGCGGAGCTTTGGCAGGAAAGTGGCCGTTATGATGCTTATGGCAAGGAAATGCTGCGCATTACAGACCGTCACGGACGTGAAATGCTTTACGGCCCCACCAATGAGGAAATGGTCACTGATCTGTTTCGCGGTGATGTGAAGTCTTACAAAGACCTGCCAATAAATCTCTATCATATTCAGTGGAAGTTCCGCGACGAAGTCCGTCCGCGCTTTGGCATCATGCGGGGCCGTGAATTCCTGATGAAAGATAACTATAGCTTTGACATTTCACCGGAAGCGGGCCGCATTTCCTATGACAAGATGTATGTGGCTTACCTGCGCACCTTTGCCCGTCTTGGTCTGGTGGCTATCCCGGTGCGTGCTGATACTGGTGCTATTGGTGGCGACCTGAGCCATGAGTTTCAAATTCTGGCGGAAACCGGGGAAAGCACACTTTATTATGACAAGGAAATAGAGAATTTTGAACTGGCCAGCCTGACCGGAAATATTGCGCCGGAAACCATAGAAAAACTGCAAGGCCTCTATGCCATGGAAGAGGAAAAACATGATCCTGATAATTGTCCGGTGGCTGCGGAAGACCTTCGCACGGCTAAAGGCATTGAGATCGGGCATATTTTCTTCTTTGGCACCAAATATTCCGAAAGTATGAATGCCAAGGTAGCCGGGCCGGAAGGTAATCTGATACCCGTGGAAATGGGGTCGTACGGCATTGGAGTTTCCCGCCTTGTAGGTGCATTGATTGAGGCAAACCATGACGACAATGGCATCATCTGGCCGGAAGCGGTCGCCCCTTATAAAGTCGGGCTGATTAATCTGCGGATTAAGGATGAGGGTTGCACGGCGGCCTGTGATGGTATTTATCAGAAACTTACCAATGCCGGGGTTGAGGTTCTTTATGATGATCGGGATATAGGTGCGGGGGGCAAATTCGCCGATATGGATTTGTCAGGTCTTCCGTGGCAGTTGATTGTCGGCCCGCGTGGCTTGAAAAACGGTTTGGTTGAATTAAAAAACAGGGCGACGGGGGACAGGGAAGAATTAACCCTTGAAGAAGCCGTCCGCAAATTAGGGGCTTGAGAGAATGTTTGGCGCACATGAACGGATGGTGGCTTTCAGGTATCTGAAGATCAGGAGCAATGAAGGTTTTGTTACCCTCGTGGCGCTGTTCTCCCTGCTTGGGATTGCCATTGGTGTCATGGTGCTGATTGTCACGATGTCAGTGATGAATGGTTTTCGGGAAGAATTGCTCAGCAAGGTTATCGGCTTTAACGGTCATATGCTGTATCAGCCTGCGGGTGGTAAGATGAGCGATTATGATGATGTGGTCGCCCGCCTGAAAAAAATTGATAATGTAGTCAAAGTGCTGCCCATAATCGAGGGGCATGCGCTGGCAACCTTTGGTTCCTATAGTGTTCCGGCATTGGTGCGCGGCGTGAAGGCAGATGACCTGCAGCAGATGAGCCTGATTTCTGAGAATATAAAAGTTGGCTCGCTCAATGACTTTGGCAAGGGTGAAAATGATATTATTATTGGCAAGAGACTTGCTGATAAATATAGTCTGAGTTCCGGTGATCTTGTGACATTGGTGACCCCGCGTGGCCGGATAACACCCTTTGGAACAGTGCCCCGCATTGCTAGTTATAAGGTCATAGCTGTCTTTGAAGTAGGGGAATATAATTATGACACCAGCTATTTCTTCATGCCGTTGAGACAGGCCCAGACCTATTTTCAATATGATGATCAGGTGGGTGCGCTGGAGATAAGCCTGACCCATCCAGCCATGATTTCCGAAATGGTTGCAACAGTGGAACAGGCAACACGGCATATAGGCAGGGGTGGGCGGCTCATTGACTGGCGCGTGCTAAACAGCAGTT
>JAGLJX010000332.1 GCA_023142175.1 Emcibacter sp. | reverse complement strand
CGTTCCATTTCCCGGCTGACCGTGACCCGCATGACCCTGTAAATTCTGTCCTGCAGCCCCATACCCAATTTGCCAGTGCCGCGCCCCGTGACCGACCGCTGCCATTCCCGCATGGCGGCAACAAAAAGGGCTGCCATAGGATGATCCGGGTTTTTCTTTACCCGTCCATATAAATCCTCCAGCGAATTGCCGGACCAGAATTCCATATCAAACTTGTCTGCCTGTGCAACTACGCGTCTAATACGCTTGGTCTTGTCAAAGATAATCGCCCAGCACCACAGGGATGACCCCAGCAACGCCAGCATCACCAGTTGCACAATCCAGTCTGCCTGAGCAAACATTCCCCATAATGAAAAATCCGGAATATCCCCACCGAGATCTATTATATCTACCGCATTTCCAGTTACTTCTTCTGCCATCGAAATCCCTATCCCTTAAATTAACGCGCTTAATTTTTCTACGAATGTTTTTGGCAATCGCATTGGTTTGTCGTCTTTATTCAAAACCGCTGCTCTTACCCGTCCCTTGGCTATTATGTCACCCGCCCTGCGAATGACCTGATCCATAATGATACTGGCGCCGCCAAATTTGGTAACACGGGTATGAATCGTGATTTCATCATTCAGTATGGCCGATTTTACGTAATCAACTTCGGTCCGGACCATGAAGAATTTAAAATCATCCGGTTCCATAAATTGCAACATTTTAACCTGATTTATGCCCACAAGCCTCAACATATCGGACCGTCCACGTTCCATGAATTTCAAATAATTAGCATGATACACAACGCCCCCCGCATCGGTGTCTTCGTAATAGATACGAAGGGGCAGTATATGTTCTCCATCCTTGATAATGCCAGAATGTGGCAAAAGTTCAGCCATTTCACTCATCCAGCAAATTCATTTGAGTTTTTTGTTGATCTTTTGGCATATTTACACCGATATGGTCAAAGCCTTGGGGCGATAACATGCGCCCGCGCGGGGTGCGTTGCACTAACCCGGTCTGTAATAGGTAAGGCTCAATAATCTCCTCAATAGCATCCCTTGGTTCGGACAGGGCCGCCGCCAGCGTTTCAATACCCACCGGCCCGCCGTTATAATTAATCCCGATACATTTAAGATATTTGTGATCCATGGAATCCAGCCCACGGGCATCCACTTCCAGACGGGTCAGGGCCATATCTGCCACTTCGCGGTTAACACCGCCATCGGCCTGAACCAGAGCATAATCCGCCACCCGCCGCAGCAGACGTCCGGCAATACGTGGTGTGCCGCGTGCGCGCCGCGCTATCTCTCTGGCCCCGTCACTTGTCATTTCCACACCAAGCACCCGTGCCGCGCGGCGAACTATGGTTTCCAGATCATCCGCAGAATAAAACTCAAGGCGAACAGGGATTCCGAAACGGTCCCGTAACGGTGTTGTCAGTAATCCAGACCTTGTCGTCGCCCCGATCAGCGTGAAGGGCGGCAGATCAATACGAACCGATCGGGCCGCCGGACCCTCGCCAATGATCAGGTCCAGATGATAATCCTCCATAGCCGGATAAAGAATTTCCTCCACCGCCGGATTAAGCCGGTGGATTTCATCAATGAACAATATGTCATTTTCTTCCAGATTGGTCAGCAGGGCCGCCAAATCGCCGGCCTTTGAAATGACCGGCCCCGAAGTTGCCCTGAAATTTACCCCAAGTTCCCGTGCCATAATCTGCGCCAAGGTGGTTTTTCCCAATCCGGGCGGGCCATAAAACAGCACATGATCCAGCGCATCATTGCGCATACGGGCCGCTTCAATAAATATCTTCAGATTGTCACATATTTTGCGCTGCCCAATGAAATCGTCCAGTCGCGTGGGCCGGATTGAGGTTTCCACCTCATCGCCTGTCTTCTGTTCGCGGCTTACTTCTCGATCATCACTCCCAAAATCCGTCATTGGCTAAGCTCCTTAAGCCCAAGGCGGATCAAGTCGGATACACTGGCCTCACCGTCAAAAGACCGCGCCACCCCCGCGACCACCATATAGGCTTCCGTCTGACGATAGCCCAGATTGACCAAGGCTGATACCGCATCCTGTATAGCTGTGTTATCGGTAGCCGGAGGCGTACCGTCTTTCACCGTTGCAGGTGACGTCACGGTGGCAAACTTCGCCACCTTGTCTTTCAGTTCCG
>JAGLJX010000331.1 GCA_023142175.1 Emcibacter sp. | reverse complement strand
GCATCACAACGGCGGAACATGCCATCGCCATGATGTTTGCCGTGGCCCGCCAGATTCCACTGGCTAATGAAAGTACTCATGCCGGAAAATGGGAAAAGTCGCGATTTATGGGCGTTGAGTTGACGTCTAAAGTTCTTGGCGTTATCGGTTGCGGCAACATCGGCGCTATTGCTGCCGAACGGGCGCTTGGCCTTAAAATGAAGGTTATTGCCTTTGACCCCTATTTATCAATAGAACGGGCAGAAGAACTGGGCGTTGAAAAAGTTGAGCTTGATAATCTTCTTCACCGCGCTGACTTTATTACCCTGCATACACCGCTGACCGAAACCACACGGGGTATTATTGGTGCGGATGCTTTCGAAAAAATGAAAAAGGGCGTTCGGATCATTAACTGCGCCCGTGGTGGCCTGATTGATGAAGCCGCTCTGCTGGATGCTCTGAATAGTGGCAAGGTCGCTGGTGTTGCCCTTGACGTATATGAACAAGAGCCTGCGAAAGAAAATGCTCTGTTTGGTCATGAAAATGTGGTAGCAACGCCGCATCTTGGCGCATCTACATCGGAAGCACAGGTTAATGTGGCCGTTCAGGTCGCGGAACAGATGGCGGATTACCTGCTGGATGGTGCGGTAACAAATGCGTTGAATATGCCGTCAGTATCTGCGGAAGAATCAATTCGTCTTAGCCCCTATATGGCGCTTGCTAAACAGCTTGGTGGTTTTGCCGGTCAATTAACCGAACACGCGCTGCAAAGTATTCAAATTGAATATCAGGGTGATGTTACGGAACTTAATACCCGTCCACTTACGGCCATTGTGGTTGAAGGGCTTCTTCACCCGCTGATGGATTGCGTTAACATGGTCAATGCGCTTACAGTGGCCAAGGAACGGGATATTGACATCGTTGAAACCCGTCATGATTCCGAAGGCGATTATAAGACCTATATCAAGGTGACTGTGACCACGGACAAGCAGAAACGTAGTGTTGCCGGAACGCTGTTCGCAGATAAACGCCCACGGATCGTTAACATTAAAGACATTGCTATTGAGACTGAACTTACGCCGAATATGCTGTATGTTTCCAACGAAGACCTGCCCGGATTTATCGGGGCATTGGGAACAACGCTCGGTTCTACGGGACTGAATATTGCTACATTCAGTCTGGGACGGGCAGAAGAAGGCGGCGAAGCCATTGCTTTGGTTGCTATTGATGCGCCCGCCAACGCGGCGACGGTCAAGGCGGTTGGAAAGTTACCCCATGTTAAACAGGTTAAGGCGTTGACTTTCTAGTCTCTAAATAATATCAAGGCCTGAACTTTACTTATGGACTCCATATGCTTGATTCAGACGATACAGCACTCTTGCCCGAAGGCCTGCATGATACGTTGGCGGTTGACGCCGAGTATCAGGCTGAAATAATAGAGAAACTGCGTCAATGTTTTGCCAGTTATGGTTATGAGCGGGTCGTGCCACCCATACTGGAATTTGAAGAAAGTCTTCTTTCCGGGCCGGGCAAGGCGCAGTCCAGAAATATGTTTCGGGTCATGGATCCTGTGACACAGCGAATGATGGCGGTGCGTAATGATATGACGGGGCAGGTGGCACGCATTGCCCGCTCCCGTCTTCAGAATGCACCGCGACCGCTTCGCCTGAGCTATTCCGGTGATGTACTGAGGGTGCGTGGTACTCAATTACGGCCTGAACGGGAATTCAAACAGGCGGGCATTGAGCTGATCGGTACTGATAGCCCAGAATCCTATGTTGAGGTTATCCTGCTTGCGCGGGATGTGCTTGCAACGGTAGGTGTGACGGATGCCAGTATTGACCTGACCATGCCCTTGCTTGTACCGGCCATTTGCCGTGGGCTTGGGTTGGACAAGGACAGATCCAAAATGATCCGTCATGCCCTTAATGCCAAGGATATTGGTGAGCTTAACAAGCTGGATGGTGAGATCGGTGATATTAGCCGAAAATTACTATCGGCTGCGGGGGCTGCGGATAAGGCAATGGATATTATCAGCGGACTGAAATTACCCGCTGAGGCTCAGAGTATATGTGACGAGCTGGCAATACTTGTATCTCGACTGAAGGATGTGGCTCCGGAGCTTCATATTACTGTAGACCCTGGTGAATATAGCGGCTTTGAATTTCAGACAGGTATTGGTTTTTGTCTTTTTGCCAAGGGTGTGCGCGGCGAACTGGGCAGGGGTGGCCGTTACCTTGTGGGTGGTGGTCAGGACAGTGAACCGGCAACAGGCTTCTCCCTGTATCTAGACAGCCTGATGCGTGCCTTGCCAGAAATGGCAGAAATTAAGTATATATATTGTCCGTTTGGAACGGATATGGGTATTTTATGTAAATTACGTATAGATGGTTATCGGACCATTTGTGGGCTTGATGTGGAAAAAGATGAAATGTCAGAAGCTAAACGGTTAAATTGCCAATATATCTGGCAGGCAGACAAAATAGTAGAGACTTTGAAAGGGTAAATGAGTGGCAAATGTGGTCGTGGTCGGCTCCCAATGGGGCGACGAAGGTAAAGGCAAGATTGTTGACTGGTTATCGGAACGTGCCGATGTGGTGGTGCGGTTTCAGGGTGGCCATAACGCGGGTCATACCCTTGTCATTGACGGTAAGGTCTATAAATTAAGCCTGCTGCCCTCTGGTATTGTGCGCGGTGGCAAATATTCCGTTATCGGCAACGGTGTTGTTGTTGACCCGTGGGCCTTACTTAAGGAAATTGATCTGCTGACATCACAGGGTGCCGATGTAAATTCCGACAACCTGATGCTAGCAGAAAATTGTGCGCTTATATTACCCTTACACGGCGAACTTGATGCAATACGTGAAGACGCAGCCAATATAAGCACTAAGGGTGGGCCAAAGATTGGCACCACGCGACGTGGCATTGGCCCTGCTTATGAAGACAAGGTAGCACGTCGGGCGCTTCGGGCCTGTGATTTGCTATCAGATAAAGCCATTGAAACCCGTGTTGATGTATTGCTGGGCCATCATAACCCGCTACGGCGCGGTTTGGGTGTAACAGAAATTGATCGGGAAGAATTGATTACCATGATTAAGGAAATCGCCCCGAAAATCACCCCCTATATTGGTGCAAGCTGGCGCATATTGGATAAAATGCGTCATGAACGCAAGCGTATCCTGTTTGAAGGTGCGCAGGGGATTATGCTGGACATTGATCATGGTACTTATCCTTATG
>JAGLJX010000330.1 GCA_023142175.1 Emcibacter sp. | reverse complement strand
AAATAGAAACAGATTAAAATAATATGATTGAATTCAATAAAAATTTTTCTCCTGAATATGGTGAGGTTACACAAGTCACCCCGCTTATCCGGCGACTCGTGGCCCATAACCCCTCGCCCTTCACCTTCCACGGTACAGGCACCTATATCGTGGGCACTGATAAAGTAGCGATCATAGATCCGGGGCCAGCCATAGCATCCCATATTCATGCCCTTGAAAAATTTCTGGAAACTGTAGAGGTCAGCCACATTCTGGTCACTCATAATCATGTGGATCACTCCCCTGCGGCCCATCCGTTGAAGCTGGTTACGGGGGCGGATATATTCGCCTTTGATACAGGCAGACAAGCCGATGTGGATAACCACGCCGAAGAAGGCAGGGATCAGCATTTTGCACCCGACCATATCCTGAAAGACGGTAATATGATTGAGGGGGATGGATGGACTTTGGACGTTGTCCACACACCCGGCCACCTGTCCAATCATATATGTTTTTGCCTGCGGGAAGAAAAGGCCCTGTTCAGCGGCGATCATGTGATGGGATGGTCAACATCCGTTGTCTCTCAACCGGACGGGGACATGAAGGATTATCTCGCCAGCCTTGAAAAGCTGCTGGATCGGGATGATGAAATCTACTATCCGACCCATGGCGCGCCAATCGAAGATCCAAAACCCTTTGTTAAAGCCCTGATTGCCCACCGTCATGATCGGGAACGGCAGATTTTGGCCGCCATTTCCGAAGGGGCCCATAGCATCCCGCAAATGGTGGGGGCCATCTATAGCGACATTCCCACCTACCTGCACCCCGCCGCCGCAAGCTCCGTCCTGTCCCACCTGATCCACATGATCGGCAACGGACAAGTGAACTGTCAGGGGGATGTGGGTAAAGACGGGATATTTATGGTGCTTTAATTCCTGAATTATAAACAGAAATTACCTCAACTTCTAAACGGGGGTCGGTATTAGTGATTTGACATTTTTTATATGATGTATATATACACTTCCACGTATGTAACGTAAGTAAATTTGCATATATTACTTATGAAGTATATACTGTTTATTAATCTTACTCAGCAATAATAGGGGGAAGTCAACAAATGTGGAAGAATATGAAAACATTTAAAATTATTGCTATATGGGATGAAGAAGCGGAAGTTTGGTCCGTGGATGAATCTGATATTCCTGGTCTTGTCGCGTGGGGGGCTACACGAAAAGAGTTAATTGAAAAATTGGAAGTATTGGTTCCTGAAATGCTTGAATTGAATGGACATCTATTAGACGGCGATATTTCCAAAACAGTCCCCCTTGAACTAATTGCTAATTACAGCAAGCGGTTTGAGGTTGGAAACTGTGCCCGATAATTTCTACCGCCCATTAGTAAAAATCTTGAAACGTAATGGTGTGCTTTTTGTTAGAAATGGCAAAGGCGACCATGAAATATGGGAAAGCCCCATAAATGGCGTCAAGTTACCCGTTCCTTCTAAATGCCCATCTCGACACACAGCGAATGCGGCCTTAAAACAAGCTGGAATTAAAGAAAAACTCTAATCTTTATATATTAACGCTACCATGTAAATAGTATTTGTTCTTGTTTTGTTCTATGTCCTGAGTCTATAATATCGGCCCCTTCCGTTATGAGAGACTCTAGGATATGTTGGAAATTCCCACCGCCCTTCGGTGGATGTATATTGATCTGAACAGCTATTTTGCCAGTGTTGAGCAGCAGCTACAACCACACTTGCGAGGCAGGCCGGTTGCCGTTGTGCCGACTGCTGGCACCGACAGCACTTGTGCCATTGCCGCAAGCTATGAGGCCAAGGCGTTCGGTGTTAAAACCGGCACCATGATATATGAGGCCCGCCGCCTGTGCCCCGACCTGCTGATCGTGCCCGCGCGCCATGACAAATATGTGGATTTTCATCACCGGATTATGACGGAAATCGACCATCATATTCCGCTAACCAAAATCTGTTCTATTGATGAGGTCGCCTGTCGCCTGATGGGGCCGCAACAGGAAAAAGACAATGCCATCGCCCTCGCCCGCCGCATCAAACAGGGCATTGCCGACAATGTGGGGCTATACCTGAAAAGCTCCATCGGTATCGCGCCCAATCGGTTTTTGGCAAAGGTGGCGGGCAACCTGCAAAAGCCCGATGGCCTGACCGTGCTCGAGGCCCATGAATTGCCCGACCGCCTGCTACATCTTTCCTTAAGAGACCTGCCCGGTATTGGTCGCCGTATGGAACAACGCCTGCGTGATGTGGGTATCACGAATTTACAGAATTTCTGGAACCTTCAACCGAAACATGTGCGGAAAATCTGGCATAGTGTGGAGGGTGAGCGTTTCTGGTATGCGCTCCACGGGGTTGAGGTTGCCGAGCCACCGGAAACAAAACGCCATACCATCGGCCACAGCCATGTGCTTGCCCCCCGTATGCGCCCCCGCCACAAGGCCCGCATGGTCGCCCGCAGGCTGACGGTCAAGGCGGTGACCCGTATGCGTCGCCTTGGGTTTTATGCGGGCTTTTATAATCTTTATGTGCGGTTTGATGGCAGGGGGGAACCAAGCCGTTGGCAAAAACATATCAAACTGCCGCCCGCGCAGAATAACTATACTTTTCTGAAGACCCTGAATAGGCTCTGGGATGAGATGTCAAAGACGGAAAACTCAGCCCGCATCAGGCAGATTTCCGTGGCCCTTTATGGCCTGACCCATCAGGACGATATGATGCCGGATATGTTTGCCGCACTCGAAGACCCCGTTGAGCGCGAACTGCAAAAGCATAACCGCCTGTCAAAAGCCATGGATATTATCAACAAAAAATATGGTCTGGATACCGTTGTGGTCGGGGCTATACCCTGCCCCATGTCGCGCTATACCGGCAGCAAAATCGCCTTCACCCGCATCCCGGAAAAGGCCGAATTCCATGAATGACCTTGCCAAGCTTGAAAGCAGAAGTTAAACCTCCATCTATAGGATATAATTTTATCTGGTCAGGAATGAGTATGTCTATACCCTTGATGGGAAATGCCGGCCCCACTGATGCCGAGCTTCTGGAAGAAATCAATCGGTTGCGGGTCGAGAAAAACGCCGTGATCCTCGCCCATTATTATCAGGATGGCAGGATACAGGATCTGGCGGATTTTGTCGGTGACAGCCTCGACCTGTCCCGCAAGGCCGCATCCACCGATGCGGATGTGATCGTATTCTGTGGTGTGCGTTTCATGGCAGAGGTTGCCAAAATTCTCAGCCCCGAAAAAACAGTTGTCCTGCCCGATATGGAAGCGGGATGCTCATTGGAAGACAGCTGCCCGCCGGATGATTTTGCCGCCTTTCGCGCAAAATACCCCGACCATATCAGCCTGACCTATATCAATTGCTCGGCGGCAGTTAAAACCCATTCCGACATCATCATAACATCCAGCAATGCCCGCCATATCATTGATCAGATACCGCATGACAAGCCGATCCTGCTGGCCCCTGATCAACATCTGGGCGGCTATCTGGCAAAGGAAACAGGACGTGACATGGTGTTATGGCCCGGCTCCTGCATCGTGCATGAGCAGTTTTCCGAAAAAGAGCTGATCAAGCTCAAGACTGAGCATCCCGATGCACCCATCGCCGCCCATCCGGAATGTCCGGCCCATATACTGAACCATGCCGACCATGTGGGTTCAACATCATCCATCCTGAAATATGTTCTTGAGCATCAGGCCGATACCTTCATTATCGCCACCGAACCCGGCATTATCCATCAGATGCAAAAATCATCGCCCGACAAGACCTTCATCGGTGCGCCCGGTATGGACGGAGAATGTAATTGTAACCAATGCCCGTTCATGGCCCTGAATACATTGGAAAAACTGCGGGATTGTCTGCGTGATCTTACCCCGACCATTGAGATCAGCGAAAAAGAGCGGCTGGCGGCCAAGGCCCCCCTTGACCGTATGCTGGAGATGTCACCGCCTATGGCACAAAATCGCCCACCCACATCTGGTCGGGCCTATTAATCATGACAGATAATCCGCTTTATAAGGAAGAATTGCGCCAGTTCATCAAATCCGCCCTTGATGAAGATATAGGGCGCGGCGACCTGACCAGTCTTGCCACTATCCCTGTGGATCAAAACTTATCGGCAGCTATGGTGGCGCGGGAAAATATCGTTGTAGCGGGGATGTTCATCGCGGTGGAAGTCATCCGAACCTGCGACCCGCTGGCACAGATCGAAGTTATTGCGGCGGACGGAGCCGAAGTCATGGCGGGAAGTATCATGCTGAAAGTAGAAGGCAATGCCCGCAAGCTGCTGACGGCGGAACGTACCGCGCTTAATATCCTGCAACATCTGTCGGGGAT
>JAGLJX010000033.1 GCA_023142175.1 Emcibacter sp. | reverse complement strand
CCTGTTTTCATCAAGTCTCGACCCTGTACTGGCATGATCGGGATGTCCCAGTTTTCGGCATAGCTCAAAACTTCTTCACCTGCCCAATTCTGCAACAGGGCAAAAATAAACACCTCCCGACCAAATTTATAGATGCTCCTTCGGATATCCTTCTCATTCATACCGGATGATATTACTATTTCATGCTCCGCAAATTGGCGCAGTATTTTGGCTTGGCTGTTGGATAGCTTCAAATGACGGCTTACACCCTTAGGACACAAACAGGAAAGTCGTGCCAATATATCACATCTGCCCAGTTCATTTTCCAGCCTTACAAAATCGTTGAATTGTTTCAAACCCTTATGGCTCGGCAGAATTTTATCCAAAATACCATTTTCAGCCATGACTTTAATGATGGGAAGCAGGTTTTCTGCTGCCAAAATTTTGAATAGCTCCTGTGCCAGTCGCTCCCCTGACAGGTTATCAATCAAATCTATATTACGGACACAGGCTTCTAACCCTGACAGGTCGAGCTTTCCCTCACCTATTTGTGCCGCAAAACGAAAAAAACGTAATATACGAAGCGCGTCTTCCTTAATGCGCGTGTCAGCATCACCGATGAAACGCACCCGCTTTGCCTCAAGATCATCAAGCCCCCCGCAAGGGTCATAAAGACCGCCATTAGCATCCAGATAAAGCGCGTTAAAGGTAAAATCCCGCCGCTTTGCATCCTCCGCCCAATCATCGATAAAGGCTACTTTGGCATGACGGCCATATGTCTCTACATCGGACCGCAAAGTAGTGATTTCAAAATGGCGTTTGTCAATCACGGCTGTGATAGTGCCATGCTTAAGTCCGGTTGGAATAACTTTAACGCCAACAGCCTCTAGCCGTTTCATGGTTTCTTCCGGTGTCAGGCAACTGGCAAGGTCAATGTCGATGATTTTCCGTCCCAGAAGTGCATCCCGTACGCAACCGCCAACCATTCTGGCGTTCAATCCATCAGAGTTCAGGATATCTAAAAGCTTTATGAGCGGCTTTTCATTAGGCCACGGGTGATCCTCTAAGACAAGTGTCCTGACCACCTTCATCGCATGGTTCCATTGATCAGCTTGGCAAAGCGCACAAGCATGGCGGCTGTCGCGCCCCATACATCATGCTTCTCATTCATCAGCACGTAGAAATAGCGCTTCTTTTCATCCCAAACACGGCTCTGTAGTTCGTGGTTTCCCTCATCCAGAATATAATCGAGGGGCAGTTCAAAGGCCTCTTCCACCTCACTCTCGTCAATATTCAGAATGAACTCCGGCTGGAGGATGGCAACAACGGGGGTGATCACATAGCCAGTGACGGTTTCATAGTCCTCCATACCGCCTAGCACTTCCATATGGGAGCGGTCAATGCCCACTTCTTCTTCCGTTTCCCTGAGCGCCGTTTCCATGGCATCGACATCCTCCGGCTCACATCTGCCACCGGGGAAGCTCACCTGACCCGAATGGGTCTTTAAATGCTTTGCCCTTTTGGTGAGCAGCACTGTCATGCCATCTTTATGATCAATCAGCGGTATCAGCACTGCCGCGGGCTTTAACGGCAATTCAGAGGCATGATAATCCTCATCCGGGCGATAGATATTAAGATCACCGTCAATGGGGCGGCGCATACTACGGAATTCTGCCGTCTGACGGGCGCGGGCAAGGCCCGGATCATAGGCCGCAAATATATCTGTAATTTTTTGCCTCATTCGGCCGTCCCTAAACTAAAGAAAATACCACTGCTCCATACCCCATACTGACCATCCACTTCTTCGGCCATTTCGGCAAGCTCGTAATAGACCGAACGGGCGATCAGGGCTTCCAGACGATCCCGCACCAGAATATAAGGTGATGGTTCGCCGTTCGCCGCAAATTCAAGACGCAGGGGATGATCTTCATTCATGACAAGTACATCATCCACATTCGTTCTGAAATGCAGGATTTGCTCACGGCCTTCGCCCTCAATGCGCAGTTCAACCGCGACGAAAGGCGCGTCATCAACCCGGATACCCACCTTCTCCACCGGCGTCACCAGATAATATTTGCCGTCATCATCATGGCGCAGGATGGTGGAAAACAGTTTCACCATAGGGGCGCGGGAAATGGGCGAGCCCATATAATCCCAGCTGCCATCGCGTTTGATATGCATGTCAATATCGCCGCAAAACTCAGGATTCCACAGGTGAACCGGCGGCAGGCCTTTTTCGCCCGATGCCTTTTTAGCTTCTAGCGCAAAAAGATCAGGCCGGAAGGATGATATGGTTTTATTCGTCATATGGTTAGTATAGGTAGTCTGTCGGGAAATTTGAAGACTTATAAGGCTATTTTATTTTTGAAATCATGCCTTTTATGCCATTCATAGCACTGGGAACCAGTTCCTGCGCCAGCAATCTGTCCTGATCCACTGGCCCCGGCAAATCAAGCCCCACGGCCAAATCACGTGAAAAACCAACCTTTTGATAATAGCTTTCATCACCCACCAGAATAACGATGCGATGACCGAGTTTTTTAGCAGCTTGCAGACCATATTCCATAAGTTCCAGCCCAAACCCCTGCCCCCGATATTCCTCATCAACCGCAATGGGGCCGAGCAATAATGCCTGCACCGCCGCGTCACCATCTTTAATCAGGATAGGCCAGAATTGCAGGCTGGCTTTAAGAACCCCATCAATATAGCCAACAAATGATAATTCCTGAACGGCAGAAACACCCCCCCGAAGTCGATAAACCGTCTTATCCTGCCGATCAGCCCCAAAGGACTGATCAAGCAGGATATTTATTGACGAAATATCATTCTTTTTAATAGAGCTTATTCGAAACATTATTCGGTTTATCCAACAATAATTCAACCATTATGCGTTTAGCATAAATTTTTGTTGGGAACAAGCAATATACTTACAAAATGAATTTACCAGTCAACCTGAAAGCGCAGGCCGAATGTATTAACATCGGTAACACCTTCGGGGCTGTCTTCAATATCGGAGTGGGAATAGTTAGCCATGAAGCGGGTGTAATTATTCAGGTGCCAGTTCACACCCAGAACAATCGTATCCTGCTTGCCACCCATAATCATGGCCTCTTCATCATTCAGGTCGATAGTATCATATCGCACGGCAACCTGCCATGCGCCCATGCCGCCATCAAAAACAGGGTTTTTGACTTTCGCACGACCCATAGCGCCTTTTTTATAGCCCCGGCTTTCGCCCGTGATGAAATAGCTCAGATCAACATATCCGCCCTTAAAGGAAGCATCTTCTGCTGAACTATCAAGCGCATCGGCTTTGATCCAGGCATATTCAGCCTGTGCAGAGAATGGCCCCATAATACCGGCAAGTTCAAGACCGAAGAAAGTGTCTTTATCAGCAGCAAAATTACCTGTGCTTACATAGCGGCTTGCGGCAAGGTGAGCATGAGGACGTTGGCGATAGCGGATGGTGTTGTCGCCATTGTCATTTTCGCGGGTGAACCATGATGCGCCCATATGAACGCGTGTATCACCCATTTTCGGGCCATAGGTAACGCGAGCGCCATAGGTGCGGCCTTCTTCGTCAACATCTTTGCCGTTGCTACCCTGAAAAATACCGGCTTTGAATGTGACATCATTTTTCACGTATCCCAGCGCAATACCGATATTACGGCTCAGGCCGAAAGCGTCAGTAAAGGCGGCGCGTTCCATGAAGGTGATATAACGGGAAGAAGTTTGCTCTTCCAGGGATGCCGGAACTTTGAACTGACCGAATGTCAGGGACACTGGCTTCAGTTTCCATTGCAGGTAAGCATCTTTCACATTGACTTCGTTACCACCGAAATCAGCTTCAAATTTATATTTGATGTCCTTGAACAAAATACCTTCAACGCCGAGACGGGCGGTACGGAATTCTGTGGCATCAACTTTTTCACCTGCAACGGTGACACCGTTATTTTTAACGGAAACATTTCCGTAATCTGTAAAGATACGGCCCCGAATTTTCATTTTGAATTTACCATCCGTGCTGGCAAGTTCTGGTGCGCCTTTCCATTTCACTTTCAGGTCAGGCGATTTTTTCGCAGCAGAGGCTTGTGTTTTCTCAAGCTCTTCAACTTTTTTGCTTAAGGCATTGATCTGCTCCTTCAGTTCCTGAAGCGTTTGGGCAGATGCGGCAGGCGCGAAGGCAACACTACAAATTGCTGTTGCGGCCAATAAGCCTAAGATGGGTTTCCTCGTCATTATGATATTTCCTTTATCATCAAATAATTTTTACAAACTGTTATAGCCATGAGCCAATAAAAAACATCGGCCTCAAAAGGGAAATTATCCATAATATATGTAAGTTTTATGACAGTTTCGTTACGCTTAAAATAATAATTCAGGATGCCTGTATTTCATCCCGTGCTTTGATGACAATCCCCGCATTTTTAACAACTCATCTATCGGCGATATAGAGGGAGGCTTTCGTCGGAGGAAACCTGATATTTGACAGAGAAGTCTTCAAAGGCTTTCAGCGCATCATCAATATCTTTCCCCGCCTTGACCTCATAGGACGTAAAGCCACAGCGTTGTAGATAAAATATCTGATCGCGCATCACATCACCCACGGCCCTCAGTTCTTTTTTGTATCCGAAACGGTCGCGCAAGATCTTGGCATAGGAATAACCGCGCCCATCATTGAAGCTGGGGAAATTTATGGCGATCAGGTCAAAATTATCCAGATCACCGGATATATCTTTCGGATGCTGATCAGGCTGCAACAGCAAACCGACATTACGGCCCGAAAGATCTGTTTCCCGCCATACACCCAACGAAACGATGATATTACCGTCGGGCAAGTCGCCCTCACCAGAATAATGAACCCATGTGTCTTCAACAATGGCTTTATCTTTGATAATTTTCATAATTTCGCTCCCTTAAGGGAAAATTCTTCGTAAATGACTTTAAAGGGTTCGGCGCCAACACGGCGGTAAGTATCAAGGAACCGTTCCCCCTCAACCCGTATATCCACATATATCTTTAAAATATCATCAATTGCCTGAACAACCTCGTCTTCTGGAAAGCCACGCCCCAGAATTTTACCTATAGCGGCATCATTGGTCGCATCGCCGCCCAACGTAATCTGATAAAATTCAACGCCTTTCTTGTTAACGCCCAGAATACCGATATGGCCCACATGATGATGGCCACAGGCATTAATGCAGCCCGACATCTTCAATTTCAGCTCACCCAGATCATAGAGATAATCCATATCATCAAAGCGGCTGGTTATTTTATCGGCGATAGGAATAGAGCGTGCATTGGCTAGCGTACAGAAATCAAGACCCGGACAGCAGATCATATCCTGTATAGTGCCTATATTTGGCTCGGCAAAGCCTAGCTCTTTCAGGGCCTGCCACAGGTCGAACAAGTCATCCTTGCGCACATCGGCAAAGACAAGATTTTGCTCATGGGTGGAGCGAAGTTCACCAAAACTATATTGATCGGCAAGGTCTGCTACCACGAGCATCTGCGCATCGGTAATATCCCCCGGTGGCACACCCGGCTTTTTCAGGGACAGGTTAACAATGGAATATCCCGCTTTTTTATGGTCCTGTATATTCTGTTTATACCAGAATGAAAAATCCTTGTTATCGAGCAAATGCTGCTCAAAGATAGCATTTTTATCGGATAAATCCGCATAATCAGGATCGGTGAAATGAGCCTTCACCCGATCAATTTCAGCGCTATCCAAAGGCACAGCACCTTCCCCGCCCAAGGCGACGAATTCTTCTTCCACACGGCGGGTGAATTCTTCAACCTTTAATTCGTGAACCAGAATTTTGATACGGGCTTTATATTTATTATCCCGCCGACCATACTGGTTATAAACCCGCATGATAGCCTCTGTATAAACTAGCAAATCAGCTTCCGGTACGAATCCGTTAACCAGCTTGCCAATCATCGGTGTGCGACCCATGCCACCACCCACATATACTTTAAAGCCAATCTCTCCTGCGGCATTTTTAATCGCCTGATATCCAATATCATGGAAAAGGATTGCGGCTCTATCTTCGGTAGCACCCGTGAAGGCAAATTTGAATTTACGGGGAAGATAAGCAAATTCCGGGTGAAATGTAGACCATTGACGCATAATTTCAGCGTAAGGACGCGGGTCAACCACCTCATCCCGTGCCACACCGGCAAACTGATCGGCGCTGATATTACGGATACAGTTGCCGCTGGTCTGAATGGCATGCATCTGCACCTTTGCCAAATCATCCAGAATATTGGGAACATCTTCCAGCTTGGGCCAGTTAAACTGTATATTCTGTCGCGTGGTCATATGACCATAGCCGCGATCGTATTTTGTAGCGATGTGGGACAGCATACGAAACTGCTCGGAAGAAAACAAACCATAAGGCACCGCAACACGCAGCATATAGGCGTGAATTTGCAGATACAGCCCGTTTTGCAGACGCAATATGCGGAATTCATCTTCCTTCAATTCACCGGAAAGACGTCTTTTCACCTGACCTCTGAACTGAGCAGCGCGTTGTTCGATTATTCGCTGATCATCTTCATTATATTTATACATTTAACCTGATCCATTCACTTCAGCATTTGAAGTATTTACACTATT
>JAGLJX010000329.1 GCA_023142175.1 Emcibacter sp. | reverse complement strand
CCTGCGGTATCGGAAATCTGTATCGTGCGCCAAGGCGTATGAAACGGTGCGGTGGCTTTCACCTTAATTCCGCTTGAATGTGGGGTAAGCTCAGCCACAAACTTCTGCCCGCGACCACGTTTTAAGGTCATTGCGGCATAATCCACCAGCGCCGCTTCGTGAATACTGATGTGAAGACCCGCTTCCGTTCTAAGGGTTATTGGCGTATGGGCATGGCTGACCTCTGATAGTGGGGTTTTGCTATAGAGATATTCATAACGGTTCCATTCCCGTGCGGGTATCCACCATGCAGTAGCGGCATCGCTGACATCAAATTCTGTCAGTTCATTAATGATCTGCACTTCGCCCAGATTTTCCTGTTTGGGCAGCTCGTAACGAAAACCTATGCCATCATCATAAACACGAAACACCAGAACCATCTCGCGCTTCAGTCCGCCTGTTTCTGTGAGAACGGCCCGAAGTTCATTATAATGATTACGGATATTCTTTTTCTCGCCCCACGGCTGGGTCCATGTCTCATCAAAGGAAGTTGTCCCGGACGATGAAATGACAAAACCGCTATCCAGATGGGGCGCATCCTTGAAACGCAGCCCCAGTCTGGATTTCTCAATCACAGTTTCGCCGTGACGGGATACCTTATAAAAAGGGACTTGGTTTTCAAGGTCTACGGTGACAATAAGCTGATTATCTGGTGAAGTGACCCTATAAAAAACAGAATCTGCCGCATTTGCACAACTAATAAATCCTACAATCAACAAAATAGCTGTTGTAGCCGTCTTTGAAATAACCCTAAAAATAACTTTTCTCCCTATATTTTTTTATATTACAATATTAAATATTCTGATCAGGCTCCATCAGCGGCGCAGTTATCAGCTATAAAGTCCCGATGAGACGGTAATTTTTTTATATTGCCATCAATAATAGACTTAAGGTCGGCCAGAAAACCCTTAAGATTGGCATCCGCCATAGCATCAGCTATTGGATGATAACTTTTAGGCCTTAAGCCCTGACCATACATGACCTGCAACCATGCAGCTTCCGAGAATAGTTCGTTATTTTCGCGGAAAATACGGCCTGTGGTTTCAAATAAATCCAACCGGTGCTGTAGGGATTCAGGAATTTCCATATCCTGATAATGACGCCAGAACGGGCTGTCTGTGCGTTCGCTTACTTTATAATGCATGATGATAAAGTCGCGGATACGTTCAAATTCAAAGCCAACCTGTTTGTTATATTCGTCTTCATTAGCCGTTGAAAAGCCCTTGGTCGGGAACATTTGTGCAAGCTTGACAACGCTATTTTGAATAAGATGAATAGCGGTTGATTCAAGCGGCTCCAGAAACCCACTGGACAGCCCAACCGCGACACAATTTTTATGCCAGAATTTTTCCCGCCGCCCTACCGTAAAGCTAAAGGTGCGCGGATCGGCCAAAGTTTCGCCTTCCAGATTATTCAGCAATATATCCGTGGCCTCATCTTCGCTCATAAAGTCACTGCAATATACATGGCCATTGCCCGCGCGGCTCTGAAGCGGAATACGCCATTGCCAGCCGGAACTATGGGCGATTGACTGGGTATAGGGGCGCAGACGTTCGCCATTTTCCGTTGGCACGGCGATGGCGCGGTTAACCCTGCACCAATCGGCCCAACTGGTATAGCCAACCCCAAGGGCGCCGCCCATCAACACAGACCGGAACCCCGTACAATCAATAAAGAAGTCGCCTTCTATTCTTGTGCCATTTTTTAAAGAGATTGATTCAATAAAGCCTGTTTCAGCATTAAGCTGCGTATCAAT
>JAGLJX010000328.1 GCA_023142175.1 Emcibacter sp. | reverse complement strand
ACGGTTTCCATATCAAGCGGGCGCAGGGTGCGAAGGTCTATGACTTCAGCATCAATACCCTCTGCCGCTAGTTTTTCTGCGGCTTCAAGGGCGAATTTTACTCCGATGGAGTATGAAACAAGTGTTACATCAGAACCGGAACGCACCACTTTGGCTTTGCCGAGGGGAACTGTGTAATCTTCAATATCCGGCACATCAAAGCTTTGGCCGTAAATCATTTCATTTTCCAGAAAGATCACCGGATTTGGATTTTTAATGGCTGATTTCAACAGGCCCTTGGCATCTGCCGCACTATAGGGTGACACAACAATCAGCCCAGGCACATGGGCATACCATGAGGCGTAGTTCTGACTATGCTGTGCACCGACCCGACTTGCAGCCCCATTTGGCCCACGAAATACCATCGGGCATCTTATCTGACCACCGGACATATAATTTGTCTTGGCGGCGGAGTTGATAATATGGTCAATGGCCTGCATGGCGAAGTTAAAGGTCATGAATTCCACAACCGGTTTCAGCCCTGCCATAGCGGCCCCGACACCAAGTCCGGCAAAGCCATGTTCGGTGATCGGCGTATCAATGACGCGCCTGTCGCCAAATTCTGCGTGCAAGCCTTGCGTAACTTTATAGGCGCCCTGATATTCGGCGACCTCTTCGCCCATAATGAAGACCGCATCATCAAGACGCATTTCTTCCGCCATGGCATCGCGTAGAGCTTCACGTACAGTGGTTGAGGTGTATGTCGTACCTTCCGGCAAGTCAGCTTCAATAACTGATTGTGTTTCTGGCGCAGCAGCATCTTCTACAACGACTTCGGCGGCGGCGGCAACTGGGGCGCTTACCTCACCGATGCTTGAGATATCTTCGCCGTCTTCCAGAATAACCCCAATGACAGTTCCCACTGCGATGCCTTCGCTGCCGCCGGGGACAATGATCTTGCCGATCACGCCTTCTTCGTCAGTTTCAAGCTCCATTGTGGCTTTGTCAGTTTCAATTTCGGCCAATATATCGCCGGCGGTGATTTTATCGCCTTCAGCAACAGTCCATTTGGCAACGGTTCCTTCGGTCATAGTTGGTGACATGGCAGGTAACAGAATTTCTATGGTCATTATATTTATTCCTTATTCTGCAACTAAAACATCGGTGTAAAGTTCAGAAGCGTCCGGTTCCGGACTTTCCTGTGCGAATTTAGCGGCATCTGCAACGATGGCCTTTAATTCCTTGTCTATTACCTTCATGGCATCCTCATCCATGATTTTACCATCCAGAAGTCGCTGCTTGACCTGATCAATGGGATCATGTTCGGCCCGCATTTTCTGTACTTCTTCCTTGGATCGGTATTTCGCAGGATCGGACATGGAATGGCCCCGATAACGATAGGTATTCATTTCCAGCAATATTGGCCCGTTGCCCTCACGACACCATTTAACGGCGCGTTCAGCGGCTTCTTTTACCGCCAGAACATCCATTCCGTCCACTGCTTCGCCAAAAATGCGGAAACTTTCCCCGCGCTTATGAAGTTCGACCTCTGATGATGCTCTTTTAATAGAGGTTCCCATGGCATACTGATTATTCTCTATGACAAAGATAACCGGAAGGCTCCAAAGTTCCGCCATATTGAAACTTTCGTAAACCTGCCCCTGATTAGACGCCCCATCACCAAAATAAACCACAGAGACATTATCCGTACCCTTATATTTATGGGCAAAGCCAAGTCCGGCCCCGATGGGAACCTGAGCCGCAACAATACCATGCCCACCGTAAAACCCGTGTTCCACGCTGAACATATGCATGGAACCGCCTTTACCTTTTGAAATGCCCGTGGCACGTCCGGTAAGCTCAGCCATGATTTCTTTTGGATCAATCTGACAGGCCAGCATATGCGCATGATCACGGTAGCTGGTCAGAATAGTATCGCCATCCTTCAGAGCGGACTGAATTCCGGTAACAACCGCCTCCTGCCCGATATAAAGATGGCAGAAACCACCAATCAGGCCCATACCATACATTTGCCCGGCTTTTTCCTCAAAACGGCGCATCAGAAGCATCTGACGATAGAAATCTGTCAGTTCTTCTGGCGTTGCTATTAATTCTTGTGCTTTAAGGGGTTTGCGACGTGCTGCGGGTTTGCCGCTTTTAGTCACTTTTCTGTTGGTCGTTTTTTTTACCATCTTAATCAGCCTATCCTGCTAAATTAAAAAACAAACATTATTCAAATACATTTATAAATTCTTCGTAGATAATGATTAAAAGTCATTGAAATACAAGCAATATTTTAAATTAACTTAAAACTAGTTAATAGATATATTCAACCCGTTGAAAATTAATATATTTGAAAAGAATATTAGTTTTTGTGGCGAATGACAATTTCGTCTTTATGTATCAACCCCAGTATTTCGCGGGATTTTTCATCCAGAAAATCAGGATTGACATGGCCCGGCTGAAGAAGCTCCACGTGACTTTCGATGCCCAACCGTCGCTCATGAATAAGGCTATACTCTTGTTCTAAAACTGAAATTTCGTTGTTTAGGCTAATTTTAGTCTGCATACTACGCATACCAAAAATGAAAAAATAGCCAATAAGCAATGAACAGGCCATAGGGATGGCCATTTTCCGAAAGCGATTTTGAATGTTCAATACGTATGTCATGCCCTCAGAGAATCACATCTGATTCGCCGGGTCAAGCATTTTTTTCATTTTTTCGTTTAGAGTCAAGACTCTAGCCACGAAGTATGCTTTTTCCAGCATATTGTGCAGCGTCACCGAGGGCTTCTTCAATACGGATCAGCTGATTGTATTTTGCCAATCTGTCTGACCGCGCCAATGAGCCTGTCTTGATCTGACCACAGTTAGTGGCAACCGCAAGGTCGGCAATGGTCGCATCTTCTGTTTCTCCGGAACGATGAGACATAACGGATGTATAGCTGGCACGGTGGGCCATATTAACGGCATCAAATGTTTCGCTCAAAGTTCCGATTTGGTTGACCTTGATCAGGATGGAATTAGCAACGCCCTGTTTGATACCATCGGCAAGTCGTACGGGATTAGTGACAAATAGATCATCACCCACGAGCTGAACTTTGTCACCGACAAGATCGGTTAGTGTTTTCCAGCCTGCCCAGTCATCTTCGTCAAGACCATCTTCGATGGAAAGGATCGGGTAACGGGTGCAGAGGTCGGCGTAATATGCCGCCATTTCATCACTGTCCAGTGTCTTACCCTCACCCGCAAGAACATATTTACCATCCTTGTAAAATTCAGATGATGCGGCATCAAGGGCCAGCATAATATCTTCACCGGGCTTATATCCCGCCGCTTCAACTGACTGCATGATAAAATCAAGCGCATCCACAGTACCGTTCAGGTTGGGGGCAAAACCACCCTCGTCACCCACGCTGGTGCTAAGACCGGCATCAGATAATTTCTTTTTCAGGGTATGAAAGATTTCGGCACCCATGCGAACAGCTTCCCGAATATTTCCGGCAGAAACAGGCATGATCATAAATTCCTGAATATCGATTGGGTTATCGGCATGTTCGCCGCCATTGATGATATTCATCATGGGAACGGGTAACAGTCGTGCAGACGGGCCACCAAGGTAATTATATAACGGTAACGCAGCCTCATCAGCCGCCGCCTTGGCGACAGCAAGGCTCACGCCCAGAATAGCATTGGCACCCAAACGAGATTTATTGTCTGTGCCATCAAGATCGCGCATGACTTTATCAAGAATGATCTGATCTTCCGCATCAAGTCCGGTCAGGGCATCATAAATCTCACCATTGACCGCATCCACTGCCTTCAGCACGCCTTTGCCGAAATAACGCTTGCCGCCATCACGAAGCTCTACGGCCTCATGGGCTCCGGTTGAGGCGCCGGATGGTACTGCCGCGCGGCCAAATGCGCCTGTTTCCAATGTTACGTCTACTTCAACGGTTGGGTTTCCGCGGCTGTCCAGTATTTCACGGCCAGTGATGTCTATAATTGCAGTCATGTTTTTTTCTCGAAGATATTTAAAGTTAAACCAGCCGCGATTGATTAACCGCAGCTTCAATAAAAGATGCAAACAGGGGATGTGGCTCAAACGGCTTGGATTTCAATTCCGGATGGAACTGTACGCCAATGAACCACGGATGATCCGGTATTTCAACGATCTCAGGAAGTTCACCATCAGGTGAAATACCAGAAAAGACCAATCCGGCATCTTCTAATTGCTTGCGGTAGTTGATATTCACTTCATAACGGTGGCGATGGCGCTCAGATATGGCCTCACTGCCGTAAATCTCGCTAACCTTGCTGCCGCGTAATAACTTAGCCTTATAGGCCCCAAGGCGCATTGTACCGCCCTTATCACCATCTTCGGTGCGGGTTTGAACTGCGCCGCCCTGCTGCCATTCGGTCATCAGGCCAACAATGGAATTATTACAAAGGCCAAATTCTGTGGAATTAGCGCCCTTAATGCCTGCCATATTTCGCGCCGCTTCAACGCATGCCATCTGCATGCCAAAACATATGCCGAAATAAGGAATTTTATGTTCACGGGCAAAACGGGCCGCGGAAATCTTGCCTTCGGCCCCCCTCTCCCCGAAACCGCCCGGAACCAATATACCATCAACATGTTCAAAATGTGAGGCAAGGTCAGCGCCTTCTTCAAAAATCTTGGCGTTAAACCATTCAATGTTAACTTTGACATTATTGGCAAAGCCGCCATGAACAAGGGCCTCCATCAAAGATTTATAAGCATCTTTTAACTCAGTATATTTACCGACCACAGCAATGGTAACATCACCCTCTGGGCTTCTTACATGATCCATAATTTCATGCCAGCGGGTCAGTTTTGCGTCGGTCAGGCCCGGATCTATGCCAAATGATGACAATACTTCCGCATCAAGCCCCTCTGCATGATAATTCAGAGGTACTTCGTAAATACTGTTTGCATCCATTGCCTGAATAACTGCAGATTCCCGAACATTACAGAAAAGAGCTATTTTCCGGCGATCAGAATCATCTATTTCATGCTCGGTACGACAGACCAGCACATCTGGCTGAATACCGATACTGCGCAGTTCCTTGACGGAATGCTGTGTCGGTTTAGTTTTCAGCTCACCTGCCGCAGCCAGATATGGCACCAGAGTCAGATGAATATAACAGACGTTGGATTTACCAAGATCATTTCCAAGCTGCCGGATGGCTTCCATGAAAGGCAGACTTTCAATATCCCCGATGGTGCCGCCAATTTCGCACAGGACAAAATCCGTATCAGAATCCACATCGGATGTGGCAAATTCCTTAATGGCATTGGTTACATGGGGAATCACCTGCACCGTCGCGCCCAGATAATCTCCGCGCCGTTCCTTGGCAAGGATTTCACTATAAATTTTACCTGAGGAAACACTGTCGCTCTTGCGGGACGGTACGCCGGTAAAACGTTCATAATGACCCAAATCAAGATCAGTTTCCGCCCCGTCATCGGTAACGAATACTTCGCCATGCTGATAAGGGGACATGGTACCCGGATCAACATTAAGGTAGGGGTCTAGTTTTCTGAGGCGGACTGTATATCCGCGGGATTGAAGTAATGCACCAAGTGATGCGGATAGGATGCCCTTCCCTAAAGAAGAAACAACCCCACCTGTAATAAAAATAAAACGTGCCATGGGCAGATCATCATCCCGACAAATATTAAAACCCATATATCAAATATACAGGTCAAACTTTATGTTACTTATTAAAAATCCGGAATGATAGGTTCTGGTTTATCTTCCGGTTCTTTTTGTTCTATAACCGTTTCTTCCACATCGAATACGGAACTATCGGCGGTCTGTTGTTTTGCAATAACGGCCAGGCCTAGACTAGTTACAAAAAAACCAACCGCGAGAAACGTGGTAATCCGAGTGAGTATATTAGCAGAACCCCGACCAGCCATCATGCCGCCCTGTCCCCCGCCAATACCCAATGCGCCCCCCGCAGACCGCTGCAGAAGCACCAGTATCACTAGGCTTATTGTCAAAATCAAATGAATAACAAGAACAACCTCTTGCATATCTAAAACTCTTTTTTTATATACATAAATAAATGACCAGATTGGCTTTTACTCTAATCTGTTTCATATGGCTAGTGCAAAATGACTTGTCAACTACTGATAGGTTTTAATGATGCCATAAAAATCTTCAGCTTTCAGGCTCGCGCCCCCTACCAAAGCACCATTCACATTGGGAACTGACATTAATTCGCCAGCGTTTGAAGCCTTCACGGAACCGCCATACTGTATGCGAACCATCGCCCCCGCATCCCCAAATCTTTCTATGAGCAAATTTCGAATAACGGCGTGGACTTGCGCCACATCATCTGTTGTGGGCACTTTACCTGTTCCAATTGCCCATACAGGCTCATAAGCTATTACGGTATTTTCTGCAGTGGCAGATTCAGGGATAGAGCCGGTAACCTGAGAAGTAACAACATCCAGTGTGTCACCATTTTCCCGTTCCGCATTGGTTTCCCCGACACAGATAATAGCCGTCAGACCCTGTTCCTGCACGGCATCTGCCTTGGCTTTGACGGTATCATTAGTTTCACCATGATCGGCGCGACGTTCAGAATGGCCGACAATAATATAATGGCACCCAAGGTCTTTTAGCATGGCTGCGGAAATATCACCCGTATGGGCGCCGCTTACATTAATATGACAATCCTGAGCACCTATATCGATTCCTTTTCCGGATAGGCTGAATATGAGAGTCGCCGGGGGACAGATTAAAACATCACAAGCCCCGCCGCCTTCTGTAACTAAGGCGTTCAATTTTTCGATTTCAGAAACGCTCGCCAATTGACCATTCATTTTCCAGTTGCCCGCA